>JAPKZH010000642.1 GCA_026393905.1 Candidatus Aminicenantota bacterium | reverse complement strand
AGAGATCAAGATGGTCAAGCAAGTCGGAAACATCATCCTCTGCCATCACGAACGCTATGACGGAAAGGGCTATCCGGCACGGCTCAAAAAAGACGGGATTCCGCTCGAAGCCAGGATCTTTGCCCTGGCCGACGCCCTCGACGCCATCACCTCCCACCGGCCCTACCGGGAAGTCCGCGATTTCAAGGCCGCCAAAAAGGAGATCGTGCGGAACTCGGGGACCCAATTCGACCCCCAAATCGTCGATGCCTTCTGCTCGCTCAAGCTTGAGAAATGGGAAAAGGTCCGGTTTGAAACAACCTCTTATCTCCCCAACCTCGATGGATTCTCCGACCTGATCCAGAAAGTTAAAAAATAAGGTTCTTATCTATTTCAAAATAATCAGGCCCTGCGGCATTCCACAACCCGGGGGGTTCCGGCCAGGTCATTGGTGACTTTGATATTTTCCCATCGGCGGTCAAGCCATGACAGCGCTTGGTCCGCCTGACCCTCCCCGATTTCGAAGAGGAGATAGCCGGAGAGCCGGAGATATTCGGCCGCGCCTTGGATCAAGCGACGAATGAATTCCATCCCGGTTTTCCCGGGGACTAGAGCCTTCTTCGGTTCATGCCGGCGAATCTCCGGCTGGCAAAACCGCCATTCTTTCTCCGAGACATAGGGCGGGTTGGAGACAAGGAAATGGAGGCGGCCTTTTAAAGAGAGAGCTTTGAGCGGCGCGAACAGGCTGCCTTGGACAAAAGTCACTGATAAAACGTTGTGACGTGAGGCATTGAGTATGGCCGCCCGCAGGGCTCTGCGGCTGATATCCGTGGCCACGATGTGAGCCAGGGGCAGCTCTTTGGCCAGCGAAACGGCCAGGCTGCCGCTGCCTGTCCCGATGTCCACGATGTTCTCTTTCTGTCCGGAGGACAAGGCTTTCACCCGTTCCACAATCACTTCGGTTTCGGGCCTGGGAATAAAAACACCCGGAAAGACGGCGAACGGAAGCGACCAGAATTCCTTTTCGCCGGTCAGATAGGCCAGAGGCCGGCGTTCCAGGCGCTTGTCGATCAACTTCCAAAAGCGATCCTCCGTCGCCCGGGATAGTGGCCGGCCGGGACTTGCAAAAAATTCGCCTTCCGTGAGAGAGGCGGCTTTGCCAAGGAGGATTTTCGCCTCAAGAGCCGGGTCGGCCTGAGGAAGTCGTCTCAGACGGGTCTTCCCTTGAAGGAAAAGCTCTTGGACGGTTTTCAAAGAGTTTCTATTTTCTTGATCTATCGGGCCTGAGAATTGAGGACAAGCTTTTCAATGATGTCATCCAGATCGCCGTCGAGAATGGCCGTGAGGTTGTGAAAACTTTCGTTGAGCCTGTGGTCGGTCACCCGGGATTGGGGAAAGTTATACGTCCGGATCTTTTCGCTCCGCTCCCCCGTCCCCACTTGAGAGCGGCGGTTCTGGGCGATCTGCGCCTGCTGCTCGTTCCGGGCGATCTCCATGAGGCGCGAGCGGAGAACCCTCAGGGCTTTCTCTCGATTCCGGTGCTGGGATTTTTCATCCTGACAGGAGACGACCATACCGGAAGGCTTGTGGGTGATTCGGATGGCCGTGTAGTTGCGGTTGACATTTTGTCCGCCTGGTCCCGAGGCCCCGAAGGCATCGACCCGCAGGTCTTTGGGATCGATCTTGATGTCGATCTCGCCGGCCTCGGGGAGCACGGCCACGGTCACCGTCGAAGTGTGGATGCGGCCCCCCGCTTCTGTTCGAGGCACCCGCTGGACGCGATGAACGCCGCGTTCGTATTTCAGCTGGGAATAAACCCGACTCCCCTGGATGCTGGCGATGACTTCCTTGAACCCGCCGATCGGAGAAATGCTCGTATCGATGACCTCGAACTTCCAGCCCTGGCCCTCGGCAAAACGGGAATACATGCGAAAGAGGTCCTGGGCAAAGAGCGACGACTCGTCCCCGCCGGCGCCGGCCCGGATCTCCAGAAAGACGTTTTTCTCATCAAGGGGGTCTTTGGGCCGAAGGAGAGCCTTGAGCTCTTTGACGAGCGCCTCTTCGCGGGCCTGGAGTTGTTTGAGCTCGGCCTCGGCCAGGCTCTTCAATTCAGGCTCGGCCTCGGGATCGGCCAGGATGTCTTGGGAATCCCGGATATTTTTCCGGACCTTTCTGCAGTCCTCGAATTTCTTGACGAGCGGCTCGAGCTCGGCGCGCTCCTTGGCGATCTCCTTGAGTTTCTGGGGATTGGAAACGAGCGTCGGGTCAGAGAGAGACCGGGTCAGCTGCCGATACTTGTCTTCAACACTCTCTAGTTCTGGAAACATGGCGCCTATTTCTTAGGCTTAAATTCGCCATATTTTTTCCTGAACTTCTCGACACGGCCGGCGCTGTCGATAAACTTCTGTTTGCCGGTGAAGAAGGGATGGCATTGAGAGCAGATTTCCACGCGGATTTCCTTCTTGGTCGAACGCGTGGTGAAGGTGTTCCCGCAGGCACAGGTCACCCTGCAATCATCATAATTCGGATGGATATCTTTCTTCATCAGTCGTCATTCCTCCGTTAGAGTGGATGATTATACCAAATTTTCTCCGGTTTGGCAAAAACGAAGGATGCTAAGCGGGAATCAGCGCTATCTTTTTCTCGTAGCTCTCCCAGTCGATGACAAACACGCAATTCTTCAACTGCTGCTTGACTATTTCCTTATAACTTCTTGAGTCAAAATACTCTTTGATCGGCCTGGTCAACGGATAGACCTGCTCTTCGGCCTTCCACTCATAGGCTTCTCCGCCGGACACACGCAGGCAGTTCAAGTGGACCGCCCAGGCCAGCTGCTTGATCGGCACGTGGCTGAATGTCCGCCGGATCGACTGGACTTCGCCCTCTTTGACCGGGTTCAAGAAACGAAAGTAGCGAGAAAACAGGACGGCGTTATGGTAGAAGGCCGGGAAGGCCAGCAGGCAGTCCTTCTCCGTCAGCCTCCCCAAATAAACAAAGACGTCCATGATCTTTTTGCTCATCCCTAGGCCAGGGTGCATTTGTCCGGGCAGGGCGCTTCGCTTCTGGCTGAATCCCTCAAGAGGATTCTGCAGAGTGAGCCATTCAAAGACCAGGCAGCGGAGGTCCGGCAGGGGGAAGTCTGAAATAAAATCGACCTTGGGCGAATAAATTCCCTCCCGGATCTTCAAATCCACGATCACGTTATCGGGCTTTTTCTCCCGATAGAAGATTTGGAATCTCTGGAGCGGATAGGCGGAAGAGTCCATGTCGAATTCGAGAGGCCAGAGGCCGCGACGCCGGGCTTCCCGAAAAAAATTCTTCTTCCCGAGAACGGCAAAAACTTCGGACAGCGTGTACCGGCCGAGGAACAGGGTCGTGCCCTTCCGCTCAGCGAGCTCCGAAAAAACTTCTCCCTCGCCGATCAGGGGCGTCTTTTCCCAGAACGGGGTGATTTTAGAATCGTCTTTGCTCATAATAATTTGACTCGGTCGCGGTTCGGCGAATACCAAGAGAATATTCTATTCGATTTAGCAGCCTGTGGCAAACGAAAAGAGAGGCTCGGGGTGTACCTCTCGCCTTGCCAGAAAGACTCGCATCCGTTTGAATATCGGGAGGATGAAAATCGGGAGGGATAAACGAAGAGGAAAATAAGGACGCCTTATTCTGAATAAAAACACAAGGTGTCGTCGCCGAGGGTGACCTGCCTCCGAAGCGAGAAATACTTGGCATCGAACTTCGTTTTGAAATGGCGGCGGAGGATGATGACGCCGCCCGGCCCAAGAATCCCTCTCTTCTTAATGACTTTAATGGGATTCCTCTCATCCAGGAGCCTATAGGGAGGGTCAAGGAAGATGATATCGAACTGGGCCTTTTCTTTTCCCAGCTGGATCACGGCCCGGTTGAATTCCTTGGGGAGAATTCGGACATTGTCGCCGGCGCCGATTTTCTCGATGTTATGCTTGATCACGCTGACGGCACGAAAATCCTCTTCGATGAAGACGGCCTTTTGGGCGCCCCGGCTGAGGGCTTCGATACCAATCGAGCCTGTCCCCGCAAAGCCGTCAAGGATCACAGTCCCCTTCACCTCGTCCCGGAGGATGTTGAAGAGGGCCGACTTGAGCTTGTCCGGCATAGGTCGGACACATGGGCTGGGGACCTTTTTCAGCCGCTTCCCCTTGTAAATTCCGCTGATGACTCTAATCATGTCTTGTCAATAGTAAATCGTCACTCGGCCGGGGCCCGTCCGCATGTCCTTGATTCCCAAGGGAAGTTTATACCAGTCGTTGATGCTGGTCGGATCCGTTTTTCCGAGTTTCGCCGCGACATAGATGATCATATCCAAGAGCATCAAGGGCACCTGACGCTCCTCCAAAAAGAGCTTCTTGAAATCCAGGCGGAGGTACCCGTATTGAACCTCAAAATTCCCCTCAAAATACAAATTCATCTGGGGTTTGAGGAGAAGGGGAAGCTTCTGGCCGGTCAAATCGATGAAGATTTTCCCCTCAATGCGGTTCTGCTCGAAGATCTTCAGCCGAAGCTCCTTCATGACCTCTTCCTTTTCGGATGCGATGCGGTAGGCGATGTAGGAATTCAGCTCGCTTTCGGTGAAGTCCATTTTCTCCAGCGGGGCGCTCGTCCGGGCCGGGCTTTCTTTATAAATTCTGTCCAGGGCCTGCACCACCCGCTTGGCCTCCTGGAGCGCGTCCGCGGGACCGGCCGGGGCCACCACAGCGAGAACGGCCACGGCCGCTACGATCAGCGAACGCTTTTTCAAAACAGGCATAGACCTCTGCCCGTCATGTTATCAGAATATCCCCCCTTTAGTAAATCAGTGACCTGCGGTCTGCCGGAAAAATTTAGGATCCTCGTTCGGTCACGAGAGACAGAAAAAAAAGGATCTCTTCCATTTCGCGTGGGTAGAAAAGGGAAATGATCTGGAGACGGCGGGAGCGAGGCCGTCTCCGGATCATTTCCCCGAGGATTTTTCCCCACAGGAAATAGAAGAGAATCCTATTTTTTAAAAGGAGATACGCACTCTTTTTCGGTGAGCTTGACCACGCCCAACGTTACCAAGCTGGCCACCGCGGCTCCCAAGGGAACCCAGAAAATCGGAGCAACGCCTCTTTTGCAGACGACATAGACGATATCGCCGAGATCGGCCGCCTGGGCGACCTTGACAAAGACATTCTGGCCGGCCAAAGCCCTCTTGACGACGGCCCCGCCGATTTTCATGGTTTTGACATCCTGGTAGAAATCTGTGGAACGCCCCCTGACCCGGATGCTGTCATCGAGCTGCAAGAGGCCCTTCTCGATAAACACCTCGGCTTCCCTGGTGTTTGGGTTATGCCCGACAACCCGTCCCACCCTGGCCTCCCCTTCTCTTTCCTGCTGCTCTTTCAACACGCCCAAAACCGCCGACTGAACCTGCCCCTCATAGGGGTTCAAGGACACGAACATTTTCGCCGTTTCATTGGCCAGAATGCCGATGAGCTCATTCCCGTTGAAATCGCCGGCCGCGGTGGTCACGCCGAAGCTGTAGATGCCCTTGCTGAGACCTTCAATCTTGAAGAGTCCCTGCTTGTCCGTCGGGTTCGCTCTATAAACGGCTCCGGTTGAGACGTTTTTGACGACGACGACAACCCCTTCGATCGGTGTCTTCCCGTCTTTCTCAAAGACAAATCCGACGAGATTTCCCTTTTCGGGTGTTTGGGCCCGGAGCGGCCGAGAAGCCGTTCCTATAAAAAAGGCCAGTGCTAAAAACAGTAAAGGAAAAGATGAATGCCTCGCGCCTCTAAACATTGAAATCCTCCAAAACCCTAGCCGACATTAATTATGAGGAGCAAAGGCGGAAATGTCAAGCGGGAAATGTAAGTATCTCCGTTTTTATGATTTTCTGCCGGTCCCGGCAGAAAATCACATATTTGGAGATTCTTCGGGAGGAAATTCTTTTTTTATTGACGACCGGACGGCTGTTCCCCGGCTGTCAGGGTCATTTTGAGCAGCTTCACAGGTCTATTCAGAGCCTGGATACTCAACAGATTGGATCCTGCCTCAGACGGAAGCACTAGAGATAGAACAGGATCTCTTAGGTAATCCTCCCAGACGATCCGGCCATTAAAAATAACGGCGAGATAGGGAAAAGGCTCCGGCGGCGCTTCAGCGAAGCTCAACGACAGGCGGACCTTCCTCCCGTCCAAGAGGAGAGTCCGATTAAGAGCTTCTGCCAAGGATATGTCCGCTTCACTCGACAGGATGTCTCGCGCTGAGGCCGTCTTTTGGATGGCCTGGTCGATCGTTCTCAGCCCTTCTATATCATTCAGCCGTTCATAGTTTTTCCGCATCTTGACGAGAAGGGCGATATCCGGGCCCGCGATTTCTGATGATTTCTTATAGAAATTGTTGGATTCATAAAGATAATCGAGCTTCTGATAAGAGTCTCCGACGATTTCCAGGACGACGGCGTAGTCCCTCTTCGCCCCCTCGGGAATGACAAGGACACTGGATTCCAGCGCCTGGCCCGCCTGGACGACATCCCGGTACCGGTTTTGTTTGTATGCCAGAAAGAGCTCGAAGGAAAACAGGGAGAGATTTTTGGTCATCAAGCCCGATCGATCTTCAAGCAGACCCCTTTCCCTGAGGAACTTTTCCAGGTCTCCTGCTCCGGAAAGCTGATCCTCAAGCTCTAAATAAGAACGCAAATCGGGCAAGGCCTCCTCGATTCTCCGTGTCTCTTCAATTTTAGACTTGGCCAGGGCCAGACTGGCGTTTTTGAGCGCGTTTTTAAATTCAAGGCGGTCGATGAGGCTTTGGCCGGCCAGGTCCTGGTAAAAATGGATATTCTGAAGTGCGGCCAGAACGGATCGGAACCGGGCCGAAGCGTCTTTGACGCGGAGCGCGCTCAAAGCGTTTTGGCCGGCCGATATTTCATTCTTCACCTTTTGAAATTCCAGCCCCTCCGCCCGGCTGAGAACCTTCAGCCGCTCCTCCCTGGATATCGACCGCTCTCCCAAAAACCGGGCGTACAGCCGGAAGATAAGGGCGTCTTCGGGGAGGACCTTTTCCATGACGGCATAGTCCTTGACGTGGAGATCCCACAATTCGAGAACGGCCGCTGTTTTTTCGAAGTCTTTGCCGGCCAGGATTTCCTTGACGATATCGAGCGTAACACGCCGGTCCTCGGGCGAGAGGCTGGGCCACCGGGCGAGCAAGGCCTTTCCGACCTCGGTGTAAATTTCCGTGTCCCGGCCGGAAAGACGTGCGGCTTTCTTGTATTCCTCCAGAGAATTGTCCTGGACGGCGATATCCAGGAATTGAATGTATTGAAGGGCCTGGGCAAAGTAGAAATGCGCTGACGGCGAAAACGGATCCAAGGTCAAGGCGCGGAGAAACCGATCATAAGCTCTCTTGAAATCTTGATCCCGGCGTTCCAGATCTCCGAGACGGTTGACGCCCCTTTCAAAATAGGCCCTGGCCAGTTCCAGGTCGGCCAGGCCGTTCGGGGGGATGCCGGCCTGTTTTTTTTCCAGGATCTGGATTTTTTTTTCGATATTGGTCGTCCTCTCCTTGGCCTTGTCATACAGGTCGTTGCCCCTGAAGAAAAGGATATCTGCGACGCCGGCGACCAATAAAAGGGCCAGGACGGCCCGCTTTCTGTTCATGTCAGGACTTCCGGTGATAGACGGTCGTGTAGGTTAAAGCCAGGACGACGGAAAACAGAAGCATATTGGCGGGAATATGCAGGTTGAAATCGGTCAGACTGTGAATCAGCATGATGAAAACCGAGATGATTCCTCCCATGGCCAGTCCCTTGATTTCAGGATTCCGGCGCTTGGACCAGGTCAGGAATGAATCCATGACGATATAAAGCACCGTGCCGGCGAGCAGGAGGAAGCCGACCAAACCCAGCTCGGACAAATACTCCAAATAATCATTATGGGCATGGACGAGGATCATCCCCTCGAATTTGACCGTGGCATAAACGGGATAGACGGAAGCGAAAGTCCCCAGGCCCGTCCCGAAGAGAGGGAAATCGCGGATGATGGTCAGCACATTTCCCCACATGCGCGGCCGGCCCTCCTGGAGCAGGTTGTCGAGCGTAAACCGCCCCAACATCGCATCGATGCCGACATAAAGGGCCAAGACCGTGATGATGATGAATGCGGCCATCAGAAAATGGCGAACCCAGACCTGGCGGCTGCGGACCCGGCTGAAATGAAAGGCGGCCAATTCGAGGCCGATCACAAATGTCAGGACGAGGAGGAAAACGCCCGAACGGGAATTGGACAAGACGATGCCCAGGGACATGATGACAAGGGCGGCGGTGGCCAAGACAATCAAGGCGGCCGTCTTGCCCGTCCAAGCCGAGAGGCGGTCCCGCCATGTCTTGCCGGGCTTGCCGAAAAAATCCATCCGGCAGATCGCCAGGCCGACGGCCAGGGGGATGATCATCTCCAAGTAGCCGGAGAAATGGTTCCGGTTGATAAATGTGCCCGTGGCCGAATCCAGGTTGAAGACTTTTTTGTAGATCAAGACTCTGGGATTTTTTCGGTAAAGCTCAAAGATCCCGTAGAGGGCTTCAAAAAGTCCCATGGCCACAATCACCGTCATCATCCGCTGGATCTGGCGGCGGTGGGTGATCGTCTTGACGACAAGAAAGGCGATGAGGATGTAGGAGACAAGCTCCAGGGCTTCGCCCAATGTCTGGGACCGGACGAAGGACAGGCTGAAAAACTTGAGGTCGGCAAAGCGGGGGGAGAATTGCTGATGGAGGGCGATGGTCCGGGGAGACAGAATGCCGGCAAGAAATTTCGGCAGGGGAAGCAGCTGGACGCCGATCCACAAGAAAAGAAATGCCAGCCCGTATTTCAGCCAGCCCAGTCTCTCGGCGAGCTTGGCATTGATCTGGGGCGGATGCTCCAGCAGGAAATAAACGACCGTCAAAGCGATCGCCGCCAGCTCGATGATCAGGATCGCCCAGTTATCCGTGGACGCCGCCGGAAGCGGGCTGAGGACTAAAAGCGTCAGAATCCCGGATTCGATGATCGTTCGGCCGAGCCGGTCGCGGGGCTCCCCGGAATCTCCCCGTCCCGGAATTTTATTTTCGACCATTTCGGGCAAGAAGGATTTCAGCCGGCCTTTCTTCTCTCGGCCCTGGCCGCCGCCTCGTCGCTTTGTTTGTCCTGGTAGTACTCGTATTGAAAATAGTTCGAGTAATATCCATCGCTCCGGATTTTCGCGTCGTTGAAGATCGCCCCGGCGATAGAGGCTTTGGCTTTTTTCAGCTCTTCGATCGCTTTCAATAAAGGTTTCCGTTTGGTGCTGTTCGTCTTGATGACGAGGATGGTCATGTCGGTAAAAGAGCTGACGATGAGCGGATCGATGACGGCCAGGACAGGCGGCGTATCGATGAGGATGACGTCGAAGCTGTCCTTGACGATCTTCATCAAGTCTTGCATCCGCCTGGAATTCAGGAGTTCGGCCGGATTGGGCGGGTGGAGGCCGCTGGGCAGCAGCCAAAGATTCTCGGCGAATGTTTTCTGGATCACGTCCGCGAGAGGCATGCGGCCCGTCAAGTAGCCGCTCAAGCCGGTCCCGCCCTTGACTTTGAAGATCTTATGGAGGCGGGGCTTTCTCAAATCGGCATCGACAGCCAGGACTTTCTGACCCAATTGGGCGAATGAGACGGCCATGTTGGCGATGGTGGCCGACTTGCCTTCCTGGGGAGAAGTGCTGGTCAGGGCAATGGTCTTGGGACCCACCTCCGCCTGGGAAAACAAGATCGATGTCCGAATCGTCCGATAGTCTTCGGAAATGGGGAGCTTGGGGAAAAGATGGTTGATCAGCTCCACATCCCGGATATTCGCCAGGAGCTCTCCCGCCGCGCCCTGCGTATCCGCCGGACGGTAAGACCTGTAATAGCCGCCTCTCGTCTGCCGCTGGCCCGCGGAAAAATGGGGGATGATACCGAACGAGGCCAGACCCGTCAGCTTTTCCAAATCATCCGGCCCTTTCACGGTGTTGTCGAGGAAGTCGGCCAGGAGGGCCAACCCGAGACCTCCGATGAGCCCCAGAAGAAGGGCGACGATGATGTTTCTCTGGGTGTTCGGCGATACCGGTTTTTCGGGGATGAGAGCCTTGTCCACGATCTTGATGTTGCTCGTGTTCAGGCCGCTCAGCCGGGCCGATACGCCCGTCTCATTCTGCTTGGCCGCAAGCGAGTTCAACAAGGCCTGCATGTTCTGGACTTCGATCTCCAGGCTTTTGTAGAAGATGGCGTCGCTGTTCATCTTATTGACGTCGCCCCGCTGGGCTTCGCGCATCTTGAACAGCGACGCTTCCCTGGCCTGGGCCGTCCGAAAAGCCGATTGGGCGGCCTCCACGGCTTTTTGGATTTCGGTCTCCAGCTGGTTCTTGGCAGTATCGAGCCGTGTTTTGAGCTGGATCATTTCGATATATTCCGGCTTGTACAGGCCGCTCTTCTGTTCGTATTCGCTTTTGAGCTGGAGATAGTTGGTCTTCAAGCTTTGGATGATTGGATTGTTGGTGGACTGAGGCAGCGAATCCAGGCTCAGGCTCCTGAGCTCCCTGTATTGGGCTTCGGCGGCGACCCGGGCGATCTGGGCTTCCGTATAGGCCTTGTCCAGGTCGCTGAATTTTGAGAGGACGCTGTTTTCCTTGTCGTTGGTGACGAGGAGCTTCTTGTCCTCGCCGAACCTCTGGAGGGTCCTCTCCTTCAGGGCTAGATCGTCCCGCAGCTTGGCGATATTGTCGCTGAGAAATTCCGATGTCTGCTTGGTCGCCTCGAAGCGGGATTCCACCGTGAAGTTGATGAATTCCTGGGCCAGGGTGTTGACGATGTCGGCCGCCAAGCGGGCGGACGTCGACCTGAATTTGACATCGACAAGCCTCGTTTCCGGCACGGGCTGGACGGTCAAGTGATCCAGGACCATCTTGGCATACAGGCTGTAGGGATCGGCCAGGGCCGTCTCCGCATCGGCCGCCGGAGCCTTGCGGGGAGCCAGCCAGCTCAGGGTGACGAACCTCTTCAACATTTGGAACAGGCTGGGGCGTTTATTCTGAAGAGACTGAAGCTCGGGACGGCTGTTCAGGCTCATTTTTTTGACGACGCGTTCGACCAAGGAACGGCTCTGGAGGATCTTGAGCTGAGTCTTGAAATAGGTGCCCAGGACATCCGAACTGTAGACATTGGAGCTCAGCAGATCCTGGATCGTCAGGACGCTGGACCCGGGTTCTTCGATGAGGATGGTGGCTGTGGCCTGATAGAGGGGCGTCGTGGTGATGGAGATGATGACCGCCAAGGCCATCAGGATGGCCGTGGTGCTCGCCAGAACCCATTTCCGCTTGCGGATGATTTGCCAGTACTCAACGAGGTCGACATCCTTCTTTCCGACGGGTTTGTTGATGGGGGTCATGGATAGGCCGTTACGGGAAAACAGCTGACTGTATTTTTAAATCGTCTCGAGAACGTTTCAATCCACACGCCTCCTCACGGACTTTGCCGAGAGCAGGATACACCGGCCGGGGATGCCTGACTATCGTCTGCCCCGATGAATTCCAGGGTGAATTTTCGCCGCTTTTTCCTCACCTCCGGCGAGGAGTGTCAAAAGATCGTCTCCGGGACGAACACGACATCGTCGGCTTGGAGTTGGACATCCTTGGCCTTGTTCTTTTGGATGTTTTTGACGTTGACCTTGATTTCTTTTTCGTTGCCCAGCGCGTCTTTCCTTCGAATGACCACGCTTCCCTTGGCCGCCCGTTCCGTAAAGCCGCCGGCCTGGGCGATGGCCCGGACCAGGGTCGGGATATTGGACTTGAGAACTTGGATGGCGCCCGGGCTTTTCACCTGGCCGTAGACATAGATCTGGACTATCTGGTCGGCGGGGATATTGATGATGTCGTCGGGCTCCAGGACCATGTTCAGCTTGGCCTCCCCTTTCTGCATGAGATCTTCGACCGGAATTTTCAAGGAAATGTTCGACCCGTCCGCCTGCTGCCGGATGATGATGATCTCCTTGCCGGCGTCTCGGGCCAGCCCGCCGGCCTCGGCCAGGATCTCGAGCAGCGTCGTCCGGCCGAGCAGTTCGTAGGATCCCTGCTTGCCGATAGCGCCCAGGATCGAGACCCGCTTGCTCCTGAATTCCTTGATCGAGACTTTGACCTGAGGATTGATGATGTATTTCTCCTCCAAAAGCCGGCTCAGCTTCTTCTCCAGCTGGGCCGCCGTCAGGCCGTCGACCTGGATCTCGCCTAAATAGGGGAAGCTGATTTTCCCGTCTTCGGAGACCCGGACGGTCGTGCTCAGCTTATCCTCTCCGAGGACCTTGATTTCCAACAGGTCTTTGGCTCCGATGCGGTATTCCAAATCCGTTTTTTCCTGGGGGTCTTGACCTGCCGACGGCAGGCAAGGGCCAAGAGCAACCCAAATCAGGATCGCCGATAACAACAGAGGCGTCGATTTCCTCATGATGAGCTCCTTCAAAAGGCCGGACTCACGGCCTTTTTTTGTTCAGGACAGCCGGTCGTCAGAACTGATAGGTGAGCGTGGCCCCGACGAGATTTCTCCTTCTGGCGAACCCCAGTGGAGTGGATGTCCATTTTGAATAATTCCAGACCAGGCCCAGGCCGATCTCCTTGTAAATCCGGATGGTCCATCCTACCGAATGTCCAATCTGCCTGTCTTTCCGAAAGGCTTCGCCGGGGTCCCCCTCGGCCGTCACAACCCGGATGGCCTGAGGATAATCCATGATTCCCTGGCTGTAGTTGTAATCCAATCTCAAGAAGTCCGTCAGGTAATAGGAAGCGCCCAGTCCATAGTTGTGATCGATGTAATAATAGCCGGCCGGATCGTACGAGAAAAAGATATCCCGGGCATAGCGGAGCCGGACGCCGAACTTGCCCCGCCTCATCTCCAGCCCGGTATTCGCAAAAAGGCCGGAAAACGGCTTTTGCCCTTCCGCCGAGGGATTGAACCTCCTGTATCCAAAGGACAGAAGCCCTCGGATAAAACCCGCCAGGGGAAACCGGATGCCCATCAATCCAGAATAGGAAGAGGCGTTCCGCCACGTCGATTGGCTATTTTGAAACTCGTAATCCGTGTATCCGACCTGAGTGAAAAAGAAGCTCTCGGGATAGAGCTGGTAGTAGAATTCAAACCGGGCTCGTTTCTCGTGACGATTCAGCGTCTGAGACAGGGGGAGGCTGTCTCTGCCGGCCGCGATATTCTGATATCCGAAGGTGAGAACCTCCCCGGCCACTCCGATGGATGTCTTCCGGGCGGTTTCATAAAAAAAGCCGACGTTATACCCTGTGGTGATATTCGTCGCAAGCCGGAACAGCTCCGAGGAGACGGGTTCTCGGTATTCACCGTGCCGGTATCCCGCGGACAGGACAAATCGGCGGAAGAGAAGATACTTCAGCCCCAAGGCATAGCTGTTGGTGAAGGTTCGCTGGTTTTTCTCCTTCCAATAATAGAGGTATTCCGGATTATCCATGAACGACAGGATCAATGTGCCCCGCACGGGAAGATAGCAGGTGATCGATGGGGAAACGGCGCCGGTATAGTCGGTCACGGCCGGGCCTTCAAAATAGATGTTATCATCATACCCGATATTTTTGAGAGTAAAAACGGGATAGAGGCGGAACGGCCCCAGCCGAAGCCAGGCATTCTTGGCGATGCCTTCGGATTCGTCGCGGAATCCCCGGTAGCTCTGGCCGAAGGCGTGTCCGCCGAGCCACGCCGAAAAACCGACGACGAGAATTTTTTTGAGGAGAGACATGGTCGTTTGGCCCGCTTAGGAGAGATGCTTTTTTAGAACGGAAGGACTCTTCAGAATTCTGTGAAGGATGCGGAAGACGGGAGCTCTGGTCATGAGATCCAGGATGAGATCGCTCTGCCAGTCAAAATTCGCCTTTTCTTGGATCAGCGGGATGATCCCATCGGTCTGGGCGAGCGCGAACAATTTCTCGACGTGGCGTTCGCTCATCCGGGCGTACAATTTTCTTGCATAATACCCGACCAGGATTTCTCTTCTCAGAGCGTGCTTCCACGAGCGTTCGTACTCGGCCAGTCTTGGCGCCTGGAAGGACCCCTGGTGATAGGCTTTGAGAATGACCTCGGCCGCGATTCGAGAACAGTGCAATCCGTAGTAGATCCCGCCGCCCGTGGTCGTCTTGACTTGGCCCGCAGCTTCCCCCAAGATCAGGACGCGTTCGCCGTAAGAGCGGGAGATCAGCCCCTGGGCGATCGCCTTCACCTTGAGGCCCTGGGACGGGAAAGACCGTTCGATCTCCGGATAGAACCGCCTCAAAAAGCTCCGGAAGCAGGTCCGCGGCTCGGCCTTTGTCACCAGCCCGATTTTATCCCTATCCCCGGCGGGAACGGACCAGGCAAATCCTCCCGGCGCGATATCTTTCCCGATAAAGACCGTGGGAATATCCCCGTCGGCGGCCGGAATCTCGACCTGGACGCCCAGGAGAAAATCTTTCGGACATCCGAGTCCGGCTTTCTTATTTAAACGATAATCATTGCCCGTGGCCAGGACGGCCATTCGGGCGGATATTTTTTTTGGAGATTTAGCTGCCTTTTTGGCCGTGATCCGGACGGCCTCTTTGTCTATAAAAATATCGGAAACCCGGCATCCCAGCTCGATTTCGACGCCGGCCTTTTGCGCTTCCTTGGTCACATTCTGGTCAAACGTCCTTCGGTTAACGATGGCGGCAAACGCGGCCGGGTGCCTGTAGGTCAAGGTCTGGCCGGAAGACATTCGGACATTCACCGTTTGGATATCTCGGACGACGGAGTCGGCGGGGAGAGAAAATTCCCGAAAAAGCTCCTTGCCGACGATCCCGGTGCAAATGACGTCTGTTCCGATCTCCCCTTTTTTCTCCAAGACGACAACATGGAGGCCCTCGTCGGCCAGGAGTTTTGCGGCATAGAGGCCGCTGGGACCGGCGCCGATCACGGCCACATCATAAA
>JAPKZH010000316.1 GCA_026393905.1 Candidatus Aminicenantota bacterium | reverse complement strand
TGCTTTTTCGCTTTTGTTCTGGGCCAAGGACATAATGATGCTTTCCTTGATCGAGACGTCCGAGATTTTGTCGTAGATCTCGATGAGGGAAGCGACGCTCGCTTCGTCCCTCTTTTGACCCAGCCAGAAGATGGCGCTTTTCTGCAGTTTCGGGTCTTTTTCGTTCTTGGCGATCTCGATGAGTTTCGCCTGGGCCTTTGGATTATTGCTTTGGGCGAATCCGAAGAAGAGGCGCGTCTTAAGCTTATCGTCCACGGCCTTCTCATAGATCTTGAGAAGGGCGTCCATGCTCGCCTCATCGTGTCTCTGGCCGAGCCACATCACGGCCATCTCCTGGACTCTCGGGGACGGATCCGAAACGGCCAGTTCGGTCAGGAGCGGCAGGACCCCGGCGTCGCGAGACTGGCCGAAAACCATCAGGGCTTTTTCCCTGAGCTCAGGCCTTTTTCCATCTTTGACCATTTTTTCCAGGATGGGAAAGGCCTTCTCTTTGTCCATGCTCATCAGGGCGTCGAGAGCGATCAGCTTCAGCTCGAGGTCGGGGTCCATCGGCTTTTTTTGCCCTCCCTCGACACCGCCCAGAAAATGGCCGGCCAAGCCGCCTTCGACAAGGCCTTCCCATCCGCCGAGGACGCGGCCGTTGAAGTATTTCCGGTATTCCGACAGCCCGTCTCTAGCCAGCGCTTCGGCGATCCGGATCTGGAGGATCTTGGCGTCTCTGGCCCAGGAGTTCTCGGGCATCTGTTCAAGCAGCTGGTTCAATCGTTCGATAGCCTCCTTCCTCTTCTCGAGCTGGAGCTCCATATTCTCGAGCGAAGCGGCATGTTTGTCCAAGCTGTACCCGAGCCAATAGAGCGATTCCCCGTAATAGGCGCTGTTCGAATACTCTTTTGTGATTTTTTCCAGGTCTGTTATGGCCTTATACCAGGATTTGTCATAGATAGCCTTTTTGGCCTCCTCATAAACGACCCGGGCTTTCTCATAAGCGTCCTTGGCCTTTTCCTTTTTTCATAGTCTTCCTCCTAAAGTGTCTTGAGAATTTCCATTTTAAAAAGGATCCCTCTCTGATCAATGAGGTCCTTGATCTGAGAGGGAGCCTGTCGATCTTGGCTGGGCTGGTTGGCAATTTCTTTTAAGACGAGGTCCAGGTCGTCCAGAAGCTCGGCCGCGGCCGGGTCTTTTTCGACCAGCATGCGCTTGAGCAGCAGATTCTGGAGGAGCAGCCCTCGGACGATTTTTTCATCGATGACGATCTTTTTTGTTACTTGGTCCCCGGCTGTGTAATGGGCGTATTCGAGCAGCATCGGCTTGATGTCATCGAGGTGTGAGCTCAAGGCCGGTTGAAGACTCGCCGGCGAAGGAGCCATTTGCGAGGCCGTCTGAACGAGCTTCTGCGCCGGGGCAAACCAGTATTTTCCGATGACAATCCCCAGGATGAGAACCGCCGCAATGGCCGATCCGGCATAGATCCAACTCCAACGTGGGAACAAAGGTGCTTTATCATTCGCCGGTTTCCCCGAAATCACTGAATGGATTCTCTGCCAGGCGCTCTCCCAGTCCGGTTCGGGCGCCGCGGCCGGTTTGTGTTCATCCAGAAGCTTGAATACTTTTTTGGTGTATGCCAATTCCGCCGCGCAGGCCAGGCATTCCCGGACATGTCCCTCCAGGATCGCCCGGTCTTTTTCATCCAGTTCGCCGTAAAGATACAAAGTGATGAGATTCTTGGCTATATTACAGTCCATAGTCGTTCTCCATGATCAAGCGCCTGAGGCGCTTTTTAATCGTATCGACGGCCCGGAAGAGGTGTTTCTTGACACTTCCTTCGGTCGAGTTCATGTATTCCGCGATTTCCCGGGTGTTGTACTCCTGGTAATGTCTCAGGATGAAGATCATCCTCTGCTTGGGAGAAAGCTTGTTGAGGGCCTGGTCGATTTTGCCGCGGATTTCATTGTCCAGGGCGGTTTTTTACGGGTTGGATCGGGGCGAGTTTGCCCGCACGTCCACCACCTCCTCCGTGTCCAGGGAATGCGCTTCCCTGACCTTGTTCCTCCTCAAGGCGTCGATGCTGGCGTTGACGCAGATCCGATTCAGCCAGCAGCCGAAATTCACGCCTTTTTCCGGGCTGTACTTGTGAAGCGAATGATAGGCTTTGATGAACGTATCCTGGAGGACGTCTTCGGCATCCTCGGCGTTCTTGAGATAATGAAAAGCGATAGAAAAGACCTGCTGCTTGTTTTCGTCGAAGAGGGACCGGAAGGCCAACGTGTCGCCTTCCTGGGCCAGCCGGATCAGACTGAGTTCTTCCATGTCTTCTCTATATATATCAAAACGGATAGAAAGGCGCTTCCGTTGACAGGAATTTTCTGTTCAAAATGGCGGAAAAATGGGGAGCGGGAAAAGGGCTCTCAGGGATCTTACAATTTTTACATACTATTTTTTCGGAGCCGGGATGGCAACGTCGATCACGTTTACCGATCCCAGCGAGGAGAGAGGCTTGTCGAAATCTTCCTTTTTGCCGACGACCAGAATCTGGACTTTGTCCGGCTTGAGGTATTTCTTGGCCACGCGCAGGACATCGGCCTTGGTGACCTTCTCGACGCCCGCCTTCTGTTTTTCGGTGAAATCGAGCGGATAGCCGAAGTAAGCGTAAGTCAGCATCCGGTTGAGGACCTGGGCCTTGCTCTCGAAGTTGAAGACATAGGAATTGAGATACCCATCCTTGGCCTTGGCCAGTTCCTCGTTGCTCACCTCCTGCTCCATGATCCGCTTGATCTCCTTGAGCATGAGCTCGATGGCATACACCGTGGATTGCGATTTGGTCTGGGCGCCGCAGCTGAAAGCGCCGGGATAGATATAGCCGGCGCCGTACGCTCCCCAGACGCTGTAGGCCAGGCCTTCGTCGGTGCGGATCCTCTTGAACATGCGCTCGAAGGACAGGATCTGGTTCATGATGTCGAGGGCGGGGAGGTCGGGATTGTTCATCAGGCCGCCGAGATGACCGAGCATGATGTTGGACTGGTTGACGTCGGGCTTGTCGACGAAATTGACGGTATATTTGTCCTCTGCAACGACCTTGGGCCAAGGCTCGGCCGCGGCTTTGCCCTTTTTCCATTTGCCGAGGGCGGCCGCGAGCTTGGCGATCATGTCCTTGGTCTTGAAGTCGCCCCAGACGGCCATGGACGCATTGTTGGGATAGAAGTAGGCGTTATAGAAGTCGACAAGGTCCTGCCGGGTGATCGCCTCGATGTTGGCGTACTCCGTGTGTCTGGCGTAGGGGCTGTCCTTGCCGTAGATGAGTTTGCTGAACTCACGGGACGCGATCCCGCCGACATTATCGTTTCTTCGGGATATCGAAGTCCTCTGTTGAACCTTGGCCAGGTCGATCTTGTCCTGGGGAAAGGCGGGATCGGTGAGGATGTCCGCCAGGATCCCCAGAGCTTTGTCAAAGTCCTCTTTAAGGACAGAGACCGAGATGGTGCCCGAGGTCGGGCCGATGCCCGTCGATACGGTCGCGGCCAGCGTGTCCAATTCCTTGTCGATCTGGTCGCCGGTTTTGGTCTTCGTTCCGCCGGTCCGCAAGACCGATCCCGTGATGGCCGCCAATCCGATCTTGGAGGCCGGCTCGAAAACCGAGCCCGTCCTGACCATCGCATAGATATTGATCGTCGGAAACTCGGGATCTTCGACGAGGAGGAGTTTCAAGCCGTTGGGTAGCTCGGCCTTTTGGACATTGGGCATCTTGATCGGGTTCAGAGGGCCGAAGACGAACTTGTCTTTGGGGTTCTTCTGGGCGTAAGAGGCGCCGAATATGAGCGCCAGGAGTAAAAGTCCGCTGAAAACCTTTTTGGCTGTGATCTGTTTTCTCATGATCGTCTCCTTCGTTTCCGTTCACTTCTCGGTAACGATCTCGCCGATGGTCCGATTGGTCTTGATGAGATACTGGTTGGCGACGCGCTTGATGTCCTCGGCCGTCAGAGCCTTGATCTCGTCGATCTGGTCGAAGGCCTTGCCGTAATCCCCGAGGACGACGTCGGCGTAAGTCAGGAGCGCGGCCATGCTCGGGTTGGATCTCAGCTGGGCCAGCGCGCTTTTGATGGAGCTTCTCTTGAACTTCGTCAGCTCGTCTTCGGTCACGGCATCCTTTTTGATCTTCTCCAGCTCCTCCTCGACGGCGGCCTGACACTCGGCCGCGGTCTTGCCGGCCGCCGGCATGACGATGACGGCGAAGAGGTTGGGAAATTTATCGCTGGGGAACCCGCTCATGGACTGGACCATAACGGCGATCTTCTTGTCTTTGACGAGCGTCGTGTACAATCTCGAGGAACGACCCTGCCCGAGGATGTTGGCCATGGCTTCGATAGCCCGGCTGTCCTTGTTCCTGGCGTCGGGCACGTGATAGCCGATGAGCAGGAAGGGCTGGGACTTGGCCGACACGGCCACCCGCCGTTCGCCCCACTGTTCCGGCTCCTTCGTCCGGACGGGCTCCGGCCGGGAGCCGCTCGGGACCCGGCTGAAATAAGTTTCGGCCAGCTTGAAAACCTCGTCCGCTTTGACGTCGCCGACGATGCCCACGGTCAGGTTGCTCGGGCTGTAGAATTTCTTGAAATAATCCTCGACGTCCTTGCGGGTGATGGCCTGCAGGTCCGACATATGGCCGACGACCTCATGGTGGTAGGGGTGAGCTTTGAAGGCCACGGCCATGAAGTCCTCCATGAGTTTGCCGGTGGGCTGGGTTTCGACGCCGAGCCGGCGCTCTTCCATGATGACGTCCCGCTCCTTGAAGAATTCGCGGAAGACCGGGTTCAGGAACCTGTCCGATGTCACGGCCATCCAGAATTCAAGGCGGTTCGAAGGGAGGTAATTGATATATTGGGTGGCGTCGTTTGACGTGTACGCATTCACGCCGGCGTCCCCTTCCCGCATCATCATGTCGAAGTACTCATTGTTGACGACGTACTCCTTGGCCTTTTTCTCGAGGTCGGTGAACTTGGCCTTGAGCTCGGCCACCTTCGCCCGGTCGGGATTCGGCTTGGCTTCTTCTTTTTTCATCTGATCGTACGCAGCGTCCAGTTCGTTAAGAATCTTGGATTCCGCGGCATAATCTTTTGTTCCGACCACCTTTGTGCCCTTAAAAGCCATGTGCTCCAAAATGTGGGAAATCCCCGTAATGCCGTAGGATTCGTTGGCGCTTCCCACATCCGCGTAAACATGAAAAGAAACGACGGGCGCGTCGTGGCGTTCGAGGACGATAAATTTCATGCCGTTTCCAAGGGAATGAATTTTGACCTGCTTTTTTGTCGCGTCAAATGTCTGAGCCTGAGGGGAAAGGGTAAAAGACAAGAAAGCCGTCAAGAAAAAAACCGAGAGAAAACATATCCTTGACTTTCTGATCATGCGTCTGACCTCCTTGGGAGACCCTGATTGTTTTTTTTAAATATATCACGGGTAAAATACGATGTCAAAATTGAGTTTGATGTTGAAAATTCATGATAGACAAAAGATGCCCTTTTTTGTTTAAATGAACTGGATAAAATATGTATAGCCAGATCGATCGAGCGGTTACGGAAAAGCTGGAGAACATTGCCGGCCGAGAGAATGTGATCGCGGACCCGGACAGGATGTTCGATTACGGACATGACGAATTTTCTCTCCGTGACATTAGCAGAGTTCCGGATCTCGTGGTCAAGCCGAAGACCGCCGAGGAGGTGGCAGCGATTCTCCGGCTGGCCAATGAGTATAAAATTCCCGTCACGCCCAGGGGCGGTGCGACAGGGCTTTGCGGAGGTTGCGTGCCTTCTTCCGGCGGGATCGTGCTCTCTCTCGAAAAAATGAACAGGGTTCTCGAGATCGATCCGGACAATCAGATGGCCGTCGCCGAGGCGGGCGTGACGCTCCGCGATTTTGAGCAGTCCATCGAGGACGCCGGATTTTATTTTCCTCCTCATCCCGGCGAAGAGAGCGCCATGATCGGGGGGATGATCGCCACAAACGCCGGAGGCAGCCGGGCCGTCAAATACGGCGTGATCCGGAATTATGTCCGAGGTCTTGAGGTCGTCGTGCCGACGGGCGAGATCATCCATCTCGGCGGCAAGTTGATCAAAAGCAGCACAGGCTACAACCTCCTCCATCTTTTCATCGGTTCGGAAGGGACGCTCGGCGTCATCACCGGGGCGACCATTCAGTTTTTAACCAAGCCGGCGGTGACGCGGTCGCTGGTCATTCCGTTTGCCGGCCTGGAAAAGGCCATCGAGACCGTCCCTCTTATGTTTAAGAAAAAGATCGTGCCGCTGGCCCTGGAATTCGTCCCCCTGGACGTGATCAAAATCTCGGAAGAGCACCTTCATAAGAAATGGCCCTGTTCCCAGGGACAAACGCATCTCCTCGTCATCCTGGATGCCCAGAGCGAAGAAGAGATGGACCGTCTGTCCCAGGCCGTGGCCGAAGCGGCCCTGGAGAATGAGGCGCTCGACGTTTTCATCGCCGACACGGCCAAGAAGCAAGAGACCGTCCTGGACATCCGCAGCAAGATCTACGAGGCGATCAAATCGGAGACGATCGAGATCCTGGACATCTCGATCCCCCGGGCTGAAATTGTCGGCCACGTCAAGAAAGTCCAGGAAGTTTCGCGGAAATACGACATCTGGCTGCCGACCTTCGGCCATGCCGGGGACGGCAATGTCCATACGCACATCATGAAGGCCCGTTATGAAAACGGGGCAGTCATCCCGCTTCCTGAAAGTGAATGGAGAGACAAGTCCGAGAAGGTGCGGGAGGAGCTCTATGAGGACTGCCGGGCCAGGGGCGGGGTCATTTCCGGCGAGCATGGCATCGGCCTCATCAAGAAGAAATATCTTGCCTTCAGCCTGGAGCCGAGGCAGGTCGAGCTGATGAAAGGCCTGAAAAAGGTCTTCGATCCCAACAATATTTTGAACCCCGGCAAAATTTTTGATTGAAAAATGAAAGTTTTGATTCGCGAGGCGGTCCGCCCTCTAAAAT
Organism: Candidatus Aminicenantota bacterium; assembly: GCA_026393905.1. Taxonomy (GTDB): domain Bacteria; phylum Acidobacteriota; class Aminicenantia; order Aminicenantales; family UBA4085; genus JAPKZH01. Next base: position 9,225 of record JAPKZH010000316.1, on the reverse strand, counting down.
CAAATTGAAATCCGCCAAAGGATTAAGGAGGTTTTGATGAGAAAGAGACTATACGGGGCGATTCTTCCCGTCGCGCTTTGGCTGTTTTTCGGCGTAGTCTTCGCCGCGGCCCAAGATATGAAAAGCCTGGTCAAAGAGCTTTTTCCGACTCCTTCATCAACCGGAAACGAGGAGGCCCTGACGGCAAAGATCGAGCAGTCTTTGCCGAAAAGCGCCGTCAAGGAAAAGGACCCCATGGGCAGTCTTTACGCGCGCTGGGGAAAGGGAGAGCCGCGGCTGGCCGTGCTGACCGCGCTTGATGAGTATGGCTATATCGTGAGCGGGATCAATCCCGACGGGTATCTGAGGTTGGACCGGGCCGTCCAGCCTCCTCATCCGCTCTTTGATTCCTACCTGCTTGGCCATCCGGTCATGATCTCGACGCAAAAGGGGCTTCTCCAGGGAATCGTTTCCCAGCCGGCCATGCACCTTTTGACGCGTGAGAGAAGAGAAGAGCTCTCCAAGAGCTTTTCTCTTGATTTGGTCTTTCTGGATATCGGCACCCGCTCTGAAGAGGAGGCCCGGGCGAAGGGTGTAGAAATTCTCGATCCCGTGACCTTCTGGCCGGACCTCAGCGAACTGGCCAATGACCGGTGGGCGGGCCATGCTCTCGGCCTGAAAACGGAGTGCGCCGTGCTCCTCAGCATAGCCGCGGAACTGAGCCGAATAAAGCCATCCCAGGAAGTCGCCTTGGGCTGGATGGCCCAGACCAAGTTTCCGGCTCGGGGATCTCGGTCAGCTTTAGGCGCCATGCGAGCTAAAAAGAAGCTTCAGCCCCAGAAAGTGCTCATCCTGGATATAGTGGCGGCCGACCGGGGCGAAAAAAGCCCTGCCCTCGGTAAAGGCCCGGTTCTTGTCGAAGGGAAGGAGGGTGCCTCGAAGCTTAAAGATATTATCGACGCGATCGCCCGCGAAAAAAATATTCCTGTACAGTCCATGGTGGGCGCGGAGTCGATCCTTCTGACTCCATTCCTGGGCGATTCGACCGAGGCGCTGATCCTGGCCTTGCCGGTCAAGTTCCCTCATACGCCGGTCGAAGTCGTGGATTTCAAAGATGTCCAGGCGCTTAAAGATCTTGTTCTTAGCCTGATTGCTTCCGGGAGGGCAAAATGAGAAGATACGCGATCTCCATTCTCAGTTTATCGCTGATTCTCAGCATCGCCGCGTTCGGCGGCCAGACCAAAGATCCGGCTTCCTCCTGGGAGTTGTTTAAAAAAATTGTCCTCATTCCCGGCATTTCCAGCCAGGAAGGAAAAGTTTCTGATTTCATCCAGGCAACCCTGCCTCCGTCTCTAAAAGTCCGACGCGACGCGAAAGCCAACATCTGGTTCACGGTGGGCGAGGGGCGTCCTCATCTCCTGTTCGTGGCGCATTCGGATGAATTGGGATTTGTAATCGACAAGATCACGCCGCAGGGGACGGCGCTTTTGAGGGCCCGCGGCGGGCTTCTGGCCCAGGCTTGCGAAGCCAGGCCGTTCGTCATCCATACGGCCAAGGGGCCTGTCGAGGGCGTCATTCAGCCCCGGCCTGATTATTATCAAAGTCAGTCCACCGGACGCGCTTCATCCCAGAATCCGCCTCAAAGCCAAACCGGCGCAACGCAAGCACCTTCTCAGACGGCTTCGCTCAATCCTGCTCAGAAGCCCACGCCCGCTCAGCCGCAAGCAGGTCAAGAGGCTTTTGAGCTCTATCTCGGCGTCTCCTCGGAACAAGAAGCGAGGGCTTTAGGCGTTGCCGAGGGAAACCAAGTCATTTTTAAAAAAAAGCTGGTTGAGCTCGCCCCCGATATCATGTCGACGCGGGCCGTGGATGACCGGGCCGGTTGCGCCGCCCTGCTCGGCGCCGCGCTCCAAATTGATTGGTCAAGAGTCAAAGGCAAGACGATCACCTTTGCCTGGGATGTCGAAGAGGAGATCGGACTCGTCGGGGCCCAAGCCCTTTCAAAAATCCTCAAGCCCGACTATGTCTTTGCCATTGACACGTTTGTGTCCACGGATTCGCCCTTGGAAAACAAACGCTTCGGCAACGCGATTCTGGGCAAAGGCGCCGTACTGCGCGCCATCGACAGCAGCAACATCGTTCCCAAAACCGAGATCCGGAAGGTCGCCGAGCTGGCCAAGAAATATGCGATTCCTATTCAAATCTCGAATTCGCGCGGAGGAAATGACGGCTCGGTGTTTGTCCCGGAGGGCGCCGTGGATATCCCGCTCTCCTGGCCGGGCGCTTACGCTCATTCGTTTATTGAAAAAATCGTCCGGAGCGACCTGGAGGCCTTGACCAAGCTCATCGCCGCAATCGTGGAAGACTGGAAATAAGCTAGAGCGCGTCAACAAAGGTATGCGTCTGGAATTCCGTCGCGCACGGAGGCCCCGGAGCGAAGTGGAGCTTTGGCTTTTCGGAAAGCTCCATGATCAGACATCCTGCAGTGAAGCTGCCCCGCTCATCGGGCCTTCTCTCGAGGCAGACGGGATTGCGGGGGTCGTCCTTTGAGCTCAAGGCTTCTTTGATGACATCGACGGTAATCCGTTTGGCGGGATCCTTTAAGCGTTTTTCAAGCGCCATGAGTCGGATCTCGGAGTTATCAGGATGCCGAGGCCCGCGCCCCTGAGGCAGCCCCTTGATCAACTCCTGAATAATGCTTTGGTCATCATTCACCAGAGGATGATTGGTGTGATAGATCCGCGCCGCCGCTCCCAAAGGCTCGGAGCGGCTAACTTTGTTCGCCGAGCCCTCGAAGTTGACGACCTGTTGCGGCCCGCCGACGATATAGTTCTGTCCGGAAGCATGCTTGATCTGTCGGATGAATTTTACGGCTTCTTCCAATGACCCGCATTCCAGGATGCCCCGGTTGATAAACGCCACCGGGAGGCCGTCGCCCCGATGGTTCAGCTGGAGCAGGGCGTTCACGACTTCCCCGACGCCGCGATTATTCATTCCGCAGAGAGAAATCATGCCGGCATAGACGAAAACAAGGGATTGGAGAGACGAATTCTGGTGTTTGATATGGAGAAGGGCCTGATATCCGTCCGTGTATGCGGGAATGTCGAGGTTTTGGGCAACAAAGGTGGGAAGGCCGGGCTGGCCGGACACGGCCAAGGCGCTGCAGTTTTTATCCATAGGCACGGGCTTTCCGGTTTGGAAATAGCCATGCCCCCCATACCACCATTCTTCATCGACAAACTGATAGGCGAGCATCGTCTCGGCGTCAACAGCCGCCCCTTCGGCGATGCCCCGGACTTCTTCCATGAGGCCCGGCGTCCATTTCCGAATGGCCTCCGGGAATTTCGTGTCGGCCAAAAATTTCTGGATATATTGCTTGGGATCGACCTTATATTGCCGCCCGAGCTGGTCCTTCCAGATCTCCATCAGGGCGTTGATTTGGGAACGCAGAGCCTCGCCGTGGATCCGGCCCCGTGACCTGGGCGGCCCCTCGAGAACGAGGTAGGCCGCCTGTTTTTTTATTGCCGACCGGGACGTGTCTGATACCTGGGCTTTGATAGCTCGGTCGGGGCCATGGGGAAGCCAAGGATTCAAAGCCAGTGCCGCAGATCCCAAAGCGCTGTTTTTTAAAAAATCTCTTCGCCGCATGATGCCCTCTCTCGCTGACAACATACCGCCTTCCTCTGTCACTAGTCAAGACGATCGCGGGAATGATAAAGGAATCCTTAAGAAGGAATTTGCATGGGCCGTGGATTGGGCCTGCTCTGATAAGAATAGTAATTTTTGAACTTGAAAGGGAAGCCTCCGTATGATTATATATTATTATCTAGTTGATATGAGGGCGGCCATGAACCATCAGAATCCCATCATCACTCTGCGTGACCTGAAGAAAAGTTACGACGGCACGACCGACGTGCTCAAGGGGATCAATCTCGATATCGCTCCCGGGCAGATCATCGGGTACATCGGACCCAACGGCGCGGGAAAAACCACGACCGTCAAAATCATGATCGGCATGATCCCGGAGTTCAGCGGGGAGGTCAGGGTTTTCGGCCTGAACATCTCCGACCATGCCCAGGACGTTAAAAAACGCATCGGCTATGTGCCGGAGACCGCCGCCCTCTACGAGACTCTCACGCCCAATGAATTCCTGCGCTTCCTCGGGCAGATCCACGAAATCCCCGGGCCGGAAATCCAGAAGCGCGCCGCGGACATGCTCCGTCTCTTCGGGCTCAAGGAGAACGCAGACGCCCGGATGACCTCTTTCTCCAAGGGGATGAAACAAAAGGTCCTCATCATCGCCAGCATGATCCACGATCCGGACATCCTGTTCATGGATGAACCGTTGTCCGGCCTGGACGCCAACATGATGGTCGTCGTCAAGGAAATCCTGTCGCGCCTGGCGGCCAAGGGAAAAACGATTTTTTACTGCTCGCACGTCATGGACGTCGTGGAACGGGTCTGCGACAGGATCGTCATCATCGACAAGGGCACCATCATCGCCGACGGGACGTTCGATGAACTGCAGGGCATGAACAAAGGCGAGTCGCTCGAGAGAATCTTCACCCAGCTCACCGGGAGCAGCGGCCAGGACCGCTTGGCCGAGGAGTTCATCTCGGCCTTCGAAAGGGACAGAAAGCCGTGACGGACTTCATCCTCAAGATCCTGGACGGGTTTCGCCGGCTCTTTGAGATCCTGAAGGTCGATTATCCCAAATTCAGGGCGCTCCTCTGGATCAAGCTGACGATCGACAACCGGCAAGAAAAATCCGTTGCCCAGCGTAAGTCCAACAAAGAAGTCTCCAACTCCATGATCTGGGTCATGTTCATTTACGCCTTCATGGGACTCTTTGCCGGGCTGCTCCTTGTTCAAATCCCGTCCCTGTTCACCGCGCTCGTCATCATCCAGGCCATGATCATGGTCATGACCGCGGTCGCTCTGATCTCCGACTTCAGCTCCGTGCTGCTCGACACCACGGACAACGCCATCATTCAGTTCCGGCCTATCGACGGCCGGACCCTGGCCGTGGTCCGGATCGTCCATATCACCGTTTATATGCTGATGATCACACTGTCCCTCTCGCTGGGGACGCTCGTCGTCGGGACCGTCAAATACGGACCGGTGTTCACGTTGACCTTCCCCGTCTCTCTAATTTTTTCGGTTCTGTTCATCGTCTTTCTCTCCAATATCTTTTATCTGCTTTTGATCAAAATCTCGGGAGAGGAGCGGTTTCGGGATATCATCCTCTATTTCCAGATTTTCATGGCGGCCGTCGCTCTTGGCAGTTATCAGCTCTTGCCCCGGTTGATGGGAGCCTCTCTCCTGAAGGGCTTCACGATTGAAATCCGGTGGTGGACATACCTTGTCCCGCCGGCCTGGGCTGCGGCGCCGGTCGATGCCGCCGTCCGCGGAGTAATATCCAAAGAGGCCCTGTTCCTGACGCTGATGGGGATCGGGCTGCCGGTCCTGTTCGTCGTCGTCGTCGTCAAATATCTTGCGCCCGGATTCAATAAGGCTCTCCTGGAACTCGAGAAGACGGGTCCCGCCCGGGAGAAAAAAACATTAGGCCGCAGCTCGCCGATATTCTTTTCCCGGATCGCGACTTCCCGTCCTGTTGAACGGGCCGCATTCCAGCTCGTTTGGTTGATCTCCAGCCGGGACCGGAAATTCAAGCTGAAGACTTACCCGACCTTCGGCTATATGATGATTATCGCCGCCGTTTTGACCCTGCGGGGGAAGGGAGGGTTGGCCCAGACGCTCCAGAATTTGCCCAACACGAAGCTCTATCTCGTTTTTCTGTATGTCGGATGCATGCTCATTCCGATGACGCTGTTCCAAATGAGGCTGAGCGACCAGTTCCAGGCGGCGTGGATTTACCGTTCCTTGCCTATTGCCAGGCCGGGCGATCTCTTCAGGGGCGGAGTCAAAGCCATGGTCGTGAAGTTCGGGGGGAGCATATTCTTCCTTCTCTCCATTCCCACGCTGTTCATCTGGGGGCCGCCGGTGATCGATGACATCGGCCTGGCTTTCGTCAATATGATTTTCACGAGCTACGCTCTTTCTTTAATCGTCAAGAACGAGCTTCCTTTTGCTAAGCCCTACGGGGTCGCCCGGGAGGCCCAGAAAGGAATCGCGGGATTCCTCCTTCTCATCCTCCCAGGCCTTCTAGGACTTGTCCATTTCGGGCTGACCTCTATTCCCTACGGGGTTCTTGTCGCCGTGCCGGTCATCGCTGTTCTCATTTGGCCGGTATCGAAGATCATCGACAGCATCCGCTGGGACATGATCGCTCCGGTTTGAGCGGGCAATGATCTCTGATTTTTTCCGAAACTATCCTAATCTTTATCGGGATACAGCAATCCGTTGAGCAGAAACTTGTAGGTGCCGTGAGACTCTGCCCTGTTCTGGCAGCGGACGCCGATGAGGATGATCCGGCCGTCCTTATATTTCGTATCCACGACCGCGGCCTTGCGGGCGATCACGTCCGGCCCGAGCAGCCAGCCGCTCATCAGAATATCGTCTTCGGGATAGCTGGCCACGACTTTTCGGTCCCATTCAAAGCCGGGAGCAGATGTATCCAGGGCCAGGCTATTGACGAACATGGCGCCGGCCTCCTTAGGCATTCCGTAGCCGATCGGCGTCTCGTTGTCGACCAGGATCTTCAAGATCGACGTCGGGCAGAAGAACCGCGTCCGGTCCACATTCTGAAGGGCGTTGCGCGCCGGGACATCGAATTCGTTGAAGGCCAGCGTGCACGCCTGGTTGAGCAGGACGATGACACCGCCCTTTTCGACGAAAGCTTTTAGGGCATCGACCCCTTCCTGGCCGATCCCGCCTTCATATTCCGGCGGCGTGGTCGAGGCGGGCTGCCGCGCCGGTGCGCCGCCGGGAGCGCCGGCCGGCCCTCCGGGGAAACCGCCGCGCTGGCCCGATTTGATGGTGGTCCCGCTTTCGTCGGAGAAGACGATGACGTCGTAATCGGCGCGCAGGTCAACCTTCTTTTCCTTCGTGCCCTTGATGTCTTCATTGTGGAGGGTCTTGTAGGGGATACCCATGTCATCGAACATATAGCGCGTCCAGCCTTCGTCCATATTGCCTCTCCAGGACTGGTAGAGGCCGACGCGATGGAATTTCAGGGGCGACTTGGCTATATCGGCGACATCCTCGAAGTCGAGGACGGCCAGATGATGTTTCTGGAGGAGGGCCGGAAGCGCCTTTTTGACATCTGGCGAATTCTTGACGATGAAGCTTCCGGCCGGGATGTCGATGCCTTTTTTGTTGACCTTGGTTTTGGTCCTCCAGACTTCGGCCTTGGCGTCCTTGAGAAGAGCGAACACGATCGTATATGAGTTGTTGATCTGAGAGCCCAGGGCGACATAGTTCGCCGCGCCCTGGTTGGCCGGGACAGGAGGATAGGGCACCTGGACCAGTTTTTCGAGCTTGACCTCAAAAGGCTCTTTGATCTCTTCGCAGGCAACCCCCATTTGGAGCGGCAGCGTCCAGCCGGCATTATCGTAGGGAGGTTCCGGAGGGCCGCCCGGATACTGCCGCATGTCGGGATATTTCTGCTTTTCCAGGAGCGCCCAGGCATAGGCTTTATACGGCTGGGCCGTCCTGACCACGAACGAGCCGGCGGGGAAGAATTTGCCGTCGGCGACGAAGTCGGCCTTGGCTTGATGGATCTCGACGCCCCCCATCTGGAGCACATCGAGCATTTTGAGCATGGTCGGATAATCATGCTGTTTGGCGGAAATGACGAAAGCGAACGGCTGGTCCTTGTCCACCTTCTCGATGGAATTTTTGCACATTTGATAGAAGTTGAACAGGAAATCTTCCTTGTGGAGCGCCGCCGTCTTGATCAGGCTTTGGCTGAAGATCAGTTCATATTCAACGATGTCACGCAGCCTCCACCAACCGCCCCTCCAGGGATCGACGAAATCCATCATCTTTTCGTAGTAGGACTTCGGGATCTCGTTCGGCTCGATGTAGATGGGCGTGGCCAGCCGAACCGAGGCCGCCTCGCTCAGGATGCCGATGACATTGTGCAGCCAGGGCGTATCGTCGCAGGCGCCGATGTACCAACCCGTGTAGCTCCGGCCGTTGACGACACCGCTCTTGCCGTTCTGCTGGAGGTCGTAGGCCATAGAGGTGCCGAGGAGGTTGGCAGTCCGCCAGACCATAGGCTGGATATTGGGCAGAGGCGGGTCCATGTACGGAGGAATAAAAAGCCGGGCGCCCGTGGACCCCATCTGGTGTTGGTCGAGATGGATCTGCGGCAGCCAATCCTGATATTGAACCTTGGTGATAGCTCTGGTCTCGGGCAGGTTGAGCATGAACCAGTCGCGGTTGTCGTCGTGGCCGGCATAGTAGTGGTAGAGCCAGGGCATCGAGCCGGTCTCATATTTCGTCCCGAGATATTTCTTGTACCAGTCAATGACCATTTGGTTGCCGTCGGGGTTATGGGTGGGGCAGAGGAGGACGATGACGTCGCTCAGGATTTTTTTCGCGTCAAAGAGAGTTTTTCCCGTGACCAGGTTGTAGGCAAGTTCCATAGAAGCTTGGGATGCGGCGATTTCGGTGGCGTGGAGGCTGGCGGTGATGAGCACGATGACCTTGCCTTCCTTGGCCAACCTCTTGGCTTCGTCGGCGGGAAGCGAGCGGGGATCGCGCAATTTCTTGACGATCTCCTTGTATCGATCCAGCTTGGCCATGTTCTCTTCCGAGGTGATGACGGCCATGATCATCGGTTTCTTGAGAGTCGATGTGCCGATCGTCAGCAGCTTAAGCCGGGGCGATTCCTGGGCCAATTTTTCGAAATAGGCTTTAATTTGATTGTAATCAGCCAGCTTCTTATCGGCGCCGACCTTGAAGCCCAGAAATGCTTCAGGGGATGTCTGAGCATGAACGAATACGGCTATTGATAGGAAAACAAAAAGGCTGAAGGAAAATTTGGCTAGGGAAAATGTTTTTTTCATCCAAACCTCCTCGGGTGTGAAATAAGAGATTTCTATCATTTGCCCGGAGGCCTGTCAAGGATGGATGGATTTGTCCGGCCCGGCATTCATTTGACAAATCCGCCATCCCCGGTTAGGATTTAATTTCAGGCGCGTTCGTCCGACTCAATTAGGATAAGGAAAATGTCATGACCAATGGCTCTAGAAAATTCCGGGCCCTCCGCTGGATGGCCCTGATCTGCGCTGCCCTCATCGCTTCGCCGCTGGCCTTTTCCGGCCAGGCTTCACAGTC
>JAPKZH010000499.1 GCA_026393905.1 Candidatus Aminicenantota bacterium | reverse complement strand
ACGCCGTTTCAATTGAAGCTTGGCGGCTGTTTCATCATTCAGCATTGTCACTCCGCCGGTATCCACTATGAAATTGTACTCTTCAGGACCATCATTGATCTTTCCTTTGACTAGAATAATGTGGTCTTTCAGCGCGAAGGGGATAATGCCTTCTTTTTGGACCGGCACATTCTGCGGATAAGTGAAGAGGGTAGACAGGAAAACAAGGAAAATAAAAATTACGATCTTTGTTTTTGGCATTTTTCTCCTCATGGAATTATGTCGGAATAGATATTACTAATGCAGCGATGAGATTATAAGATTTTGCTTTTCTGTTTTGCGCGACCTTCCCCGCATTCGGCTCGGAATCGCTGCCTCCCTTCACGAAAAAATGATAGTCCCGACCTCGGGTCGAAGTCAAGAACAAGAAAACTGTCGTGAGATGGGCCCGCCGGCGACATCTTCGTTGCGGACGACCGGAAAACCTGCCTAAAGACGATAGGCCTCCGTCCCCCCATCGAAACCATTTGTCCTTAAAAATAGTCCGTCCTCTCTTCGGCCGCCATCAAGGCGACTTGCTCGAAGACATGGGAGGGCGGCGGCTTCTCGGCCACGAACCGAAGCTTCAGATGGTCGATGATCCGGTCCACGGCCCGATAATCGGTGATGAAGGCGACCACCTTCATCACTCCCCCGCACTGAGGACAGATCATCGGATCTATTTCATAGACTTTGCGGATCATGGCCGCCCAGCCCTTGGACGGGATGCACTTCTCTTCCTGCTCAACCATCCGCAGAACCAAAGGAGAGACGCTTGCCTTCCTTACCTTCCCCCGGTGGGCGTTGGCGTACAGGCCGTAATAGCGGACCGTGACCTGGCCTTTGGAGTCTCGGCGCCTCAGACGTCAAATGACGCAGGGGAATCCGGCCGATTTTTATCGCTTTTGAGGTTCGCTGCGGTCCTCATTCAGAAGAATCTTCATTTCGTCGTCCCACCCGGTCATTTCCCAGCGGATGAGCGAAGCCGGAATGATTCCCCTGGCGAAGTAATCGTCAAGGAATGCCTTGACGCGGAACGCGCCGCCCTTCTGTCTCGCGACATCCGCTAAAAGCTTTTCGAACTGGTTTTTTCCGACGACATAGCTCGTCCCGTAGCCCGGCTGGTTGAGATAAATGGCCAGGTCACCCCAGATCGTGGCGCCTTCGAGCTTGGCCCATCCGAAGGGCGTTGTCTCAACGGCGAACTTCACTGCATCCTCGACCGTCCACTCGTTGCTGTGAAGCCTCAGGTCGCAGAGGGCACGAATGCAGCGGAAGGCGAGCATGACAAAGACGAGCTCCCGGCTCCGGGGATTCCTGTCGTACAGGCCCGCCCCCATCATAAATTCTTCGAAGCCCGTGGCCAGTCCTTCGGCCCGGCTGTCCCAGATGTTGTAGAGGAGCGGAACGCTGCGAAGAGGATGGGTATTGAATTTCTCGCGCTGTTTTTCGAGCCAGTGGATCGAGTGGCAGCGGAGCGGCAGGACGTCGCGGTAGTCAACCTGGCTGAAGAAATCGCGCTGCTCGGGCGGGATGAACGACCGGCTTTCGGTGTTGAGACGCATGTATTCGGGAACGGTAAATATGTCGCGCTCGCGGAGGAATTTGAAGAAGTGATCGTTTCCCTCGGCCAGCCGCCGCCGCTGCTCCTCCAGCGTCTTTGAGGGCTCCAGGGGCGGGAGATCGCGGTTCCTTTGCTCCTCGAGCCTGAGGTAGGCCAGCGAGCGCTCGAGCTCACGCTGGACGAGCTCTAACTGTTGGGCCCAGGTATAGGGAACATAGTGGATGTTTTTCATCGTCCAGTCGTATTCGACGACACCGATGCCGGAGGGCGTTTTCGACAGACCGGTCTGGTTCTCAAGCCACGCCCGGAAATCTTCTACAGCTTTTTTGGACTCGACAATGACGGGAACGAGGTCCGCGTGCTGTCCCTTCAGGCGCTCCCCGAGGCGGTCGAGGTCGGTCCCTTCATCCCGTTTTTGCCGGATGCCCAAGAGCCTCTGGTCGTTCGAGACCTCCGTGAGATTCGATTTTGCCTGGGCGAGGATGCCGGGAATCGCCCGAAGCTTGCCGGCGAATAACAAGTGCTGATCTTTGTCCAGGGGGAAGGAAAAATCGGTCAGGCAGAGCGCCCCGAAGATCTGGGGCCCTTCGCGGGCCGGGACGTCAGGCTCGGAAGTCTCGAGGACGGCATAGAAGCACGGGTCTTTCGACCAGGGACGCAGAACCCGGTGGTCGAAATCAAAGCCGTTGAACTCGGCCCGGACGATGTGGTAATCGACTTGCCGGTCGATGGGCCAGCCGGCCGGATCGATTGCGGCCAGCCGTTTGAGGAATTCCCCGGCTCCGAGCTGCTGGGCCGACATCGCTTTGGGCGTATAATCGGGAACGCCTTCGACGACGTTTGGTTTTTGAAAATCGCGGAATTGCCGCCAAAGCGCGAGGAGGTCTTCATAGCGAGTGCTCTTTTCGGCGCTTTGTGCTTCGGCCGGCGGTTCCTTGGTCTGGCAACCCGCCGAAATGAGCGAAAGAACGACAAGGATTCCGGCAAGCTTTCTCATATCGATGTCCTCCTGTTATTCTTGCCGGAACTATATGACCGCCCGCTGTCGCCTGTCAAGAAGACCAAGACGGCTCTTCCTTGGGACCTTTTTGAGCGGCTCCCATGGCAGGGCACTAGGCTTATTCGCCGTTGTCAATTTTTTGAGAGGAATGAGGGTGACAAAATTCCTTGGCGCCGTCCTTTTATGGCTCGTTTTCTTACAAATCTCCCGGCTTATAGACCTTGATCCATTCCACTCTGGAAAATCCATCATCGCTCGTCGCCAGTGCCTCGACACCTATCTCCCTCATCATTGCGGCAATCAACGAGTCATTGACCATCAGTCCGTAACGGGAGCGTATAGCTTGGCTATTCAAAATCAACTCCGGCGTCAAAGGATAGACCTTGATCCCCATTTCGAAAATCGCTTGCACGGCAACAAAATAATCGGTTAGTCGGCAGACGATCTCGGGCCTTTCCTTGAGCTTTTTGACGATTCGGGGAGCTTTCGCGAGTTTCTTGAGGCTGGCTTCGGCCAACATCATCCGGTGCATGACTTCTGCGGTGACGATCGCCGAAGTCACACCAGTTAATTCGCCATCTTCACAGCGGGCTAAGACTTCTGAGCATTCCGCCGAATTTCCCGTAAAATGGTAAATAAAAATATTGGCATCGATAAAAATCTCTGCGCCCTGAGGAATTTCTTTAAGCTTCATATATTCCCGGCTCATTCATGATTTCCTTCAGTTTATCAGGCGACAGTTTGATTATGCCCAGGGTTTTGGGAACGATCCCCTTTTTCGACTTTTCCCTTTTCCTTTTTTCCAGGTATTCCGAGACCGCCTCCTCAAAAATCCGACTCAGCTGCTCTTTTTTCTCGAGAGCAACTTTTTTGGCTTCCCAGAGGAGGCGTTCTTCCATCACCGTTCCTATTTTCTTTTTCATTCTAACCTCTGGAATAAAGGGAATAACATATTTTGGAGGCCATGTCAAGAAATATAGCTTATTTTCTAGATATCTATATTCGGCCGGCCGCTTGGAAAGACTTTTCGTATAACGAAGATGAAATCGCTGCTGCGAAAAGATCGGCGCGATGACGCTGTCATCATTGGATTTCCGTCGAAGTTTTTTAAATCGGCTGATAGAAAATAAGAAAGAGTAAGGCTAGAACATATACGCGATCTTGAAAAACAGGGTATGCCCCTGGTTTCCCTTCTCGCCGAACCTGGCCGTCCCCCTCTGGTAAGCCAGTTGGACCAAACCGAACGGCGGCTGGAAGCGATAGACAAAAAGCACCTGGATATTCTTCTTATCGATGGAGGAATTGACCTGGTAAAACACTTTCAAAAAAAGGTCTTTTGTGAAATAGTTCGTCGCCCGGATGACATGAATCCAGGTGCTCTCTTTTTCCGGGTCGGGATCAAAAACAAGACGATTCAGAGCATATTCGAGGGCAAAATCCCGGGTGACCTTATAATTCAGCTTCCCTTCAACCAGCCGAAAATCTAAATCAAAGTTCTTCCCGAAGCTGCACATCACTTCGGCCGACTGCCATTCCCGCGTGTTGAAGCCCAGCGTCAGCTCGGTCTCCCTGTTCCGGAAATCTTTTTCATAGAGCTTGTACTCTTCATGGTGCTGGGCCTCGAAGGAAAGCTTGTTTTTCAGGTCTAAGGTCAGCCCCTCGTCGATCTGCCAGCTTCGCAGCGTTCCATCCATGCCCCAATAAATATTGTAATTCGATGAGTATTGGATACGATCCAATCCCCATTTTTTCACCCAGAATGTTTTTTCCAGAGCGGAATCCAGTTCCCGGCGGTTGTCATCGCGGATGAAGGCGACCGAGTTTGCATTATCGCCGAAATATTTTCCAAGCTGGGTGTAGCGAACATGAAAATGGGCCGTCGCAGAGTCATAGCTTGGCCGCAGGAAAAAGGCGATATTATCCTGGTTGTAATCGCCGTAGCTCATGGCCAATTGGCCCGTGAATTTAAACGTATCGGAAAAATAGAGGGACGTGTCAAATCCGGCGGTTCCTTGACTTTTCCCCTTGATTACTCTGTTGGCCGCCAGAAAGCCGATGGTCGAAGATTTGAAGACATCGCTTTTGAGGCGAAGGACGGAAAAATTGGCCGAATCCTCGCCCATGATCTCATTGTCCCTGGTCTGCGCACTCAAGCCCGAAAACTCAAAGGCGCCGGACTTTCCATAGACCTTAACGCCGCCGTAGATATCGCTGATCCGGCGTGAATAAAACAGCTGAATTCGCTGAGTATAAATTTCGGATCCCTCCAAAAAGAAGTTTCTTTTTTCCGGCAGCCCCAGTTCGAATCGCGTCAAGTTGATCTGTTCCTGGTCGGCTTCCACCGTGGCAAAATCAGGATTGATAGTCAAATTGCCCGAAACGGACTGGGAAAAGGCATAACGGGCATCCAGCCCGGCTTCGAACTCGGATTTTTTACCTTCCTCGAGCTTGGATATGAAATGAGGAATGATCTGGGCCTTATCCTTAGCTTTTTCAAGGTCAAACCCCTTGAGGACGCCGTACTGAGATACTTTATAAGGAGATTCCAGCGGCCCCGTCCAGAAACTGTTTTCCAGAACCCGAGGCATGACCCTCCCCAAGCTCAGTCCCCAGCTAACCTCCTTGCCCGGTTCATACTTGAGAGAGCTGAGCTCGATGGCCATTTCCGCGCTCCAGCCGAATTCCGTTTTCCGGCCGGCCGATTTCCAGACGCCGTCCCATGTCGCGTCGGTCGTCAGGCCATTCTCAGCGATCCGCCCGTCATATTGCGTTCCGAGAAGGTTGGTCATGAAGTAATAGCAGTTTCTCTTATCATGAAATGTATCCAGGCAGACGACCACGGAATCATCCACGCGCAGGTCTGAGTCACGCTTAGACTGGCTGGCCGCGAGGATCTCGGGCTTGGGATCATAGCAGAGAAAGCCGAAATAAATGTGTCTCTCATCATAAACGACCTTGGCGATTGTTTTCAGGGTGGCCGGTTTCCCCCTTTCCGGCTCGAACTGCATAAAATCCGTAAGTTCCTTCGCTTTTTC
>JAPKZH010000075.1 GCA_026393905.1 Candidatus Aminicenantota bacterium | reverse complement strand
CCTTTCTCTCCAACTCATGCCGGCCACAGCCTGCCGCATAAAAAAATCATTTCCCGCGGCAAGTGGCGGAGCATATTCGCCGCTCGTCACCTATTATCCCTGAATGATCCATTATTTGACAGAAACCGTAGGGAACGAAGAGATCCGCAATCGAGCGCATCCCATCGGAATCAGGATGATGTCCTCCAGGGATTCGCTCGTCTGGACCGGGCTGGCCGGCAGCTCGCCGGCCATGCGCTTTTCCTCCTTCCACAGCGGGATGCGTCTGGCTTTAGCCCTGAGGATGATGGGCGCCGCTTCCGGCGTAAAAGGCTGGTAGGCCGGCGGCTTTTGAGAGGAGAGGCTGATCGTGGATGCCGGGTTTGCGGGATTGAGGGCAAGCCCGTAGTTCCATGATGTCGTGGGCAGAATTTCAAAGGCCGGCCACTCGTCCGTCCCGCCGTATCGGTTCCAGCGTTCCCCGATCTTCAGGGAATACCAGAGCGGGCCCCGCCGGACGGAAACCGCGTTCCCCAGCTTTGTCCATGTTTTCACTTCGATATTCTGGGGAAGCTCGAGCCGGACTTGATCTCCGTTGGACCAAGTGCGCTTGAGAACGACATACGACGAAGGCTGAACCTGGACTTTTAAATCCTCGCCGTTCACGAGAATTCTCGCGTTCTTCGACCACTCCGGAATCCGCAGATAAAGAGGGAACTCAACAGGTTTGTTTGTCCATAGGGTCAGGTCGATAAAATCGCCGAAGGGATACCAAGTATCCTCAGCAATCCGGATCTCGGCCCCGTCCGCCACTTTCGCCGTCACCTGAGAAGGCGCATAGAGAACGGCGGCCAGCCCGTTGTCCTGGGTGGCCAGCCAAAGATGCTCGGTGAAATACGGCCAGCCGAAGGCGAAATTGTGCTGGCAGCAGCGGTAGCTCCAGGGATCGTAAGAGACGAGCGTGCCGCCGTTTTGGAAATCATGTTCGCCCGAGCTGTCGCAGGAAATGAGGTTGGGCGCCGTCAGGTAATGAAGCCCGCGCAGGTCGGGCGTCAGAGCCGCGGGCAGGGAATTAAAGGCGATTTCTTCGCAGCGCTCGGCGTAGCGCGTGTCTCCGGTGATTTTCAGGAGCGACTCGTTCGAATACATAAATTCGACCATCGAGCACGTCTCCGCGCCCTGCCGCGGATCGCCATAGCCCGGCCTGATATTCTCATCGGCGCCGAACATGCCGCCCGGCTGCTGGCCGTATTCATCCATGACCTGCCGGTAATTTCGCTCGACGGCCTCCAAATATTTTTTATCCTTGGCCTGCTGGTAATAGACGCCCGGCTGGCGGATTCCCATAGTGATATTGACGCCATGGTAGAACGAGCTGGCCTCGAGCTTTTTATCCCTGTCGGCCGTAAGGATGGGAGACGTCCAGTCCGATGTCCTCTCGAAGAGCCGACGTCCCAGGTCGAGCAGAAATTTTTCACCGGCCCGGTTATAAAGCCAATAGACGCTCTCGAGATTATCGCCGCCTCGCAGCTTCTGCCAGCTTCCCGGTAGAAGCTCGTCCGAAGGCAAGTTGAGCTCGTAGCGGAAATATTTCGTCATGAACGGGACGACCCGCTTGTCTCCGGTCGCTTCATAAAAGCTCTGCAGGCAAGACAGCATGAGCATGTTGGGCCAGAGGTCGAGGTTCTTTTTGTTGTCGGCCGGCCCGAAATATCCGTCCGGCTGCTGGCTGCTCAGCGCCTCGTCCAGCCATCGCCCGGCCTCTTCGATCAGCGTCGGATCTTTCAAGATATAGCCGAGGTCGCCGAATCCCTTCAGCCAGTAGGGCATTTCCTCCCAGCCTTTATCCTTCAGCGTCAGCCAGCCGCTGCCCGAGCTCAAGAATTTGCTCAGCTCTTTCAAGCGACCGGTGAACCCGTTTCGCATCAACTGGAGCTGGCCGAGCAGCCAGCCTTTGGGCTCGATCGCTCCGATGGGAAGCTTGATCAGCGGGCTGGGAACGAGGGGTTCCCTGTTGGAGATGTAATAGCGGTTCTGACCGGCGAAGGGAGGGAGTTTTACTACGAACGCTTCTGTGTTCGGTCCTTTTTCGCCGGACGTTCCGGAAAAGCGGACGGCCAGCAAACAAACGGCACAGGCCATAACAAGAAAAACATATTTCATGGCTCTCTCCTTACAGAATCGTCCCCTTTATTTCTTGAGGATGGCGCCGGCGACGACATTGGCCACTCGGCATCGCTTGATGACGATTTCACCCTTGTCGTCGGGATGGACCCTGTTGGTGAGGAAAATCACGACGGTCTCTGTTTCCGGGTCGATCCAGATCGATGTCCCCGTGTAACCTGTATGTCCGTAGGAGCGCGGGCCGAAAATATCGCCGGCCGAGCTGGCATACGCAGAGCTGAGGTCCCAACCGAGGCCGCGGCCGGCAAAAGCGGCTTTAGGATAGACCGAAGTCATCCGCTCCACGGTGAGAGGGCTGAGAATCCGGACACCCTTGAATTCGCCTTTGTTCAGAAGCATCTGGGCGAATATGGCCAGGTCGTCGGCCGTGGAGAAAAGCCCGGCGTTCCCGGAGACACCTCCCTGGAGCCGCGCCAGAGGATCATGGACGATTCCGATGAGCGGCTTCTCCTCGTAGACCTGCGTCGGGACGCAAAGGCTGAGGAATTTCGGCGGCGCGTTGTAGAACGTATGCCTCATTTTGAGGGGCCGGAAGATATTTTGCTCGGCGAATTCTGCGATCGTCTTCCCTGTGACCTTTTTGACGATGTAGGCCAGGGTGATATAGCCGAGGCAGCTGTAGGTGAATTTCTCGCCCGGCGGCGCCTCTTTTTTGAGCTGCCCGATGTGGATGACCAGCGTATCGACGGGGCAGGGACGGCCGTATTTCTTTTCAACTTCGTCGGCAGGCGTGTACGCCGGCAGTCCGGAGGTGTGAGTCAGAAGATGCCAGAGCCGGGCGTCCTCTCCCGGTTCGCCTTTCTTGTTC
>JAPKZH010000288.1 GCA_026393905.1 Candidatus Aminicenantota bacterium | reverse complement strand
AAAGCCCTTCGCCTTGACATCGCCATTTTGGACTACTTTATCTTCATCCCGATCGTCCTGCTCATCCAGATCATTCCCTTGACGATCAACGGATTGGGGCTCCGCGAAGGGGCCTACATCGAAATCTTCAAGTTCTACGGCATCGCTCCGGAAACGGCCCTGTCCTTCTCCATTATCGAAATCGCCTTCGGTCTTGCCGTGGGCCTGGTCGGCGGCATCATCTACGTCTCGAGAAAATGAAGCGTTCAAAGATATTCGCCCTTGGGATGCTGGCCCTCCTGTTCGCCTCTTCTGGATGGCTCCGCGCCGGACGGCAGCAGGAGACCGCGGAATACGAAAAGCGCCTGGCCAAAATCAAACAGGAGATCGACGCCCTCAAACAGAAGATCGGCGAAGAAGAAAAAAAAGAAAAAACGATCTTGTCCAGCTTGGACAGACTCGGCTTCACCAAGAGTCTGATCAGAAACGAGCAAGCCCTCCTGAGCGTCCAGCTCGAAAAAAATAGACTGGACCTGGCCGCCATCAAAAAGAGCATCCCCGAGCTCAACGCCACTCTTGAACAAGAAAAACAGGCGCTGGCCAGGATCTTAGTGACCCTTTACAAATTCGGGCCGCTGAGCTTTGTCCGCTTCGTCTTCCAGGCCGAAGACCTGAAAATCCTCCTGGGGGAGAGCAAGCACCTATCCGTTCTCGCCTCCTCCGAGGAACGGATGATCGACGCCTACAAGAAAAACCTCAATGCCCTAGGACAGGCCGAGTCTGACCTCAAGGCCAAGGAAAAAGAGATCGACAGCTTGATCCAGAGAGCCGGGGCCAAAAAAGCCGAGCTGGAGGCCGAAGAGAAAAAAGACCGGGCGTTCATGGACCAAATCCGGACCAGCAAAAAAACCTACGAGCAGACGATCGATGAGCTGAGCATCCAGGCCCGGGAGCTCCAGCTCATGATCCAAAAATTCGAGAAAGAGGAATGGGCAATCCCCTTTCCCTTCGTTCCGTTCTACGAAAAAAAGGGCAGGCTTCCCTGGCCGGCCGGGGGGAAGGTCGTATCGTCGTTCGGGCTCCAGAGGCATCCTCAGTTCAACACCGTGACGATGAACAACGGGGTCGAGATCGCTCCGCCGAAAGAGAACCTGGCCGTCCGTTCCGTGCATGCGGGCAAGGTCGTCTTCGCCGACTATTTTAAAGGCTACGGCAACCTGATCATCATCGACCACGGCATGACCTACTATTCTCTCTACGGCCACTGCGCCAAATTCCTGGTGCAAAAGGGCGATATCGTCAAGACCGACCAGCCGATCGCGGAGGCCGGGGATACCGGATCCCTGGTCGGCGTCTCGCTCTATTTCGAGATCCGGTACAAGACAAAGCCCCTCGATCCCTTGCAATGGCTCGGGCGAAAATGATACAATCGGGCATCGCTCAAACCGGCGAGACGAGACCATGAAAACCAGGAAAACACGGATTTGGATGGCGGCGGTTCTGGCCGCCGTCGTGTTGTTCTTTTGGCTGGAAGATAGCCTGTTGAGAGGCGTGTCTCAAAAATTTCCGCCGCACGAAAGCTTCAAGCTCTTGGCCAGGGTCATCAGCCTGGTCAGGAGCGAATATATCGAGGATCCCGAGCCGCGGGGAACCATGGAGGGCGCCTTCCAGGGGCTGGTCGGCTCCCTGGACATTCTATCGAGCTACCTGGACAAGCCCAGCACGGCCAAATACCTGCAGCCGCAAAAGCCGGCCCTCAAGGACATCGGCCTCGTCCTCCTCAAGCAATATGGCATCTTCCCGGTCGTCATCGGCTTGATCAAGGACTCCCCGGCTGAAAAAGCGGGCATCAAAGCCGGAGACTCCGTCACGGCGCTCGACGACAAGTCCACCCTGGTCTGGAGCCTTTCCAAAATCAATCTCTATCTCGAGGACAATGAGAAAAAGGTCGTCAAGCTGCGGGTTGTCCATGACAATGCGACCAACGAAATCCCCTTGGAAAGGGCGGACATCTATCCTCAAATCGTCTCCTTCGCCCCTCTCAAGGATACGGCCGGGATAGTCAAAATCCACCACTTCTATCCTCCCCTCATCAAAGAGTTTAAGGCCAACCTTCTGCCTCGCCTGAAGTCCCAAAAAGGCCCGCTCGTTCTCGACCTTCGCAACTGCTGCAAGGGCGATCTCGAAGAGGCCCGCAAGTTCCTGAATGTCTTCCTGAAGTCGGCGAAAATCGGCTATCTGGAAAAAAGGGGAGGGTCGAAAGACTTCCTGGCCTGCCGGGAAGAAGCCGGGCTCGAAAACCTGCCCCTGGTCGTCTGGGTCAATCCGGCGACGATGGGCCCCTCGGAAATGGTCGCGGCCGTTCTCAAGGATTTCAAAAGGGCCAAGATCATCGGAAGCCCGACGCCCGGCCTGGCCGCCCGCCAGGATCTGTTCTCCCTGGAAGGCGGGGATGCCCTTCTGTTGACGACCGGCGTTTTCTGCCTGAACTCGGGCGAGAAAATTTGGGGCAAGGGCGTGAGGACGGACATCAAGCTTGGAGCGGACGAGCAGGAAGAAAAAAATTACATCGCCAAAACGATCGGCCTGATCTCCGGCTCATAATTCATGCGGAGGATTTCTTTCCCCTTCCTGAGTCTACTGTTTTTTCTATGGGCCGCCTGTTTTATCGGCTCGGGATGCCGGAAAACAGAGCAGCCGCCTCCCCCAGCGGAGCCCGGCCCGGCCGAGATGTTGACGAAAATCCTGACGGACCAAGGTCTTGATCCGCAGGCCATCCATCAATTCCGGGACCCCGCCAACGGACTGCACATCAAAGTCGAGCTGGGGCTCGACGCGTACGCGGCCATCGAGCCGCTCCTCGAAAAGCGGCTGGCGGACGCGGCGGCCGTGATCCTGAAAAAAGAAAAGAGCCAGGAAAAGGATGTCGCTTATTTCTTATGGCAGGTGGCCGGCAAGAACCAGGACCGGCTGACGGTCGTCTTTTCCTGCCCGCCCGAGACCAAGCCGGCGGGCCCGCCCCCCCGAAAGAAAGCCGCGATCATCGTGGACGACTTGGGCTACAGCCTGGAGGCCGTTCAAATTCTTTGTTCCTTGAAAAAGCCGATCACGCTTTCCATCCTGCCCTTCGCCCCCTTGACTCAGAAGACGGCCGAGCTTGCCCGAGACGCCGGCCTGGAGATGATGCTTCACCTGCCGCTGGAGTCCTTGAGCCGCTCCGCCAAGAAATCGCCTTCGGAAGTGATGATTTTCAAGGGTATGAACAGGGATGAAATCAAGCGCGATGTCGAGGCTTGCCTCCAGCAAATCCCCTGGTCGAAGGGCGTGAACAATCACACCGGGTCGAGGATTACGGAAGATCCGGGGATGATGCGCGTCATCCTCGAGGTCCTTAAAGACAAGGGCCTTTATTTCATCGACAGCCGGACGACAAGATACTCCGTCGCGTTCGATCAAGCCCTCATGCTGGGCGTCCCTTCCGCCTCGCGCAAGGTCTTCATCGATGCCGTGGATAATGGAGAAGCCATTCAAGCCAAGCTGGAGGAGCTCTTCGGGCTGGCCCGGGAAAAAGGCCAGGCCGTGGGCATCTGCCACGCTAGGCCGGAGACACTCCGGGCCCTTCAAAAATACGTCGGCCTGGCAAAAGATTACGGCGTCGAGCTCGTCTTTGCCTCCGAAGTCGTCGGCACTAAAAGAGGATCTTGAGGCCGGCGGCAATCCTGAAGGAGGAAAGCTTAATACTCAGCTTCGTAATTTTTGCCTTGAAATCGGACGCTTGCATCCAGTCGATCGTCAAAGTCGTCCCCGTATAATAACTGGCTGGATAAGTTCCTTCTGTGACGGGCCAGTCATCACTATAGGATGACCCCCAATAATAGACTCCGTCGATATTCAGGGCGATGTTCGGCGAGAGAAGGACATCCAGTCCCGCTCCGACATTGACGCCCGCTGTGGTCAGGTCCTTTTCCACCTTCACCGGAATGATGAAAAAATCGATAAGCTGTGTTTTCCCGTCGCTCGAAATCCAAGAATTTGAATAGCCGAGCGAGGTCTCGATATTCGCCCTTCCCAGATAGGCCGTCATTCCGGCCGTGAGATAGGGAGCAAAAATGCCGCCCGTGGGGATCTTGTAAATCAGGTTGGCGCTGATGGGGACGAGCCAGAAGTCTCCCTTCACCGGCCAGTCTCCTTCATCGTGGAATGAGCCTCTTCCCAACGTCCAGGTCCAGTCTATTTGATAAGCGCTCTTCGCATCCGCCAAGTTCTGCTTCAAGTTGTAATCGACGCTCAGCCGGAATCCAACGTTCTCCCGAAAATAATAGGTGAACGAAAATCCCAGGGCCAAAGGATTTCCCAACTTATGAGAGATCGTGCCGGCTTCGCTGACGGATTCCAGTTCGCTCCATGCCCAGGTATCGGAATAGGTCGAGGAAGGGCTCATGAACGAACCGGCGCTCAACCCGAAGATGAGCCCCATTTCGAATGGCTTCACCTCTTGGACCCGAACCGGGCCCATGCCCTTGAAAATCGGAGGCTGTTGGCCGGCCTTCGCGGCGTCTTCATCGATGACTTCCACGTACATCTCATGAATATAGCCGGTCAGCTGGACGCCGACTCTGGATCGGAACCTCACTTCATACCACTCGCCCTCTTTTTTGGAGGAAAGATAGACGGCCCCGACCGGGATCTTATCTTCGAGGACCGCGCCGTCGATGCCGGGCTTGACTCGGATGGAGGCATTTTCGACAATGACCTTGATCTTGACCTCCGTCGCTTGCCCGGCCAAAAGCGATCCGAGAATAACAAACAGTCCCAACACCGCCCCGGTCCGAATGTTCCGAATATTCATCGAGCCTCCTTTTCCAACGACGGACTTTTGTCTCGTGTCCTGCCGGTCGTCCTTGACGATTCTCTTTGGCTTTATTTTATGCTTCCCGGACCCGGACCACAACCGCCGTGATATTGTCCAGGCTTCCTTTTTTATCGGCAGCCCTGATAAGCCTCCGGCAGACATTTTCCGGGCTCTCTCCCTTTTTAAAATTCCTAAGGATGGCCCGGCCGGGAAGATATCCGCAGAGGCCGTCCGTGCACAACAGCAGCCAATCCCCGTCCAGAAGGGGGACCTGGTAGGAGTCCACTTCGATCTCGGGGCCGTATCCCAGGGACCGAGTCACCAGGTTTCGAAAAGGCGACCGGATGATTTCTTTCTCCGAGAGGAGTTTACGCCGCACCTGCTCGGCGGCCCAGTTATGATCCTGGCTGATCTGAGAGAGGGAGTCTCCCCGGATAAGATACAGGCGGCTGTCGCCGACGTTGGCGACAACAGCCATGTTCGCCGTGACCGCTGCTGCGACCAGTGTCGTTCCCATTCCCGTCAGGCGCTCAGCTTCTGCGCCCTGCCGGTAAATGAGCCGGTTGGCCTGATGGAAGGCGCCTTCAAGAGCGCCTTCGAGGTCGAGGCCCGTCTCGCCCGCGCCCGGCAACTGCTCGAACCTCTCCTTGAGCGTCTGAACGGCCAGGGCGCTGGCTACCTCTCCCCCGGCATGCCCGCCGATGCCGTCGGCTACGGCAAAGAGGTAGAAGGGCCGCGGCGGTCCCGGGTTGCCGCCGGAAAAATCAAGGCAGAGAAAGTTGTCTTCGTTGAACTCTCTTTTTCTCCCGATATCGGAATGGCCGAAAAATTCGATCAACATCCGGCTATTTCTTTTCCACGGCAAAGATCGCCGTGCGGTCGGCGATGTCCTTGATGTTCTGGCTCGAAATCCCCCGCGGCAGGATCCAGCAGACCGCGTATTTCCCCTGGAAATAGTCCATCGTGTATTCGATGGCCTTCCGGAGGGGAAACCCCTTCCCGGAGACGACGTTCACGACGATCATCAGCCAGTTCACGGAATAATGGCTGATATTGGATCCCTTGGCCAGGAGTTGGGTGACTGAAGGGCCGGCTGTTTTTTTCTTAGCGTGGCCGAAGTCGGGGGCCTCGGCGCGGCCTATGGGCGTCAGCCCCGCCGCCTTCGAAAATCCCTCGGCCGCCCATCGCGAGACCGCTTCGCAGGAGGAAATCATGGAATAGTCACAATCATAGATGTCCATGATCAATTCGAAGGCCGACGAGAATCCTTGGTCCATGGGCAGCTTGAAATCCGGGGAAAAGACGTCGGCGCTTCCCATGAGGCGCGGCCTGTAGATTTTGGACTTGATGGCCATGCCTTTCGACGGGGACAGCCCCGCTTTGAAGATTTTCGTGTTCCGCCGGATGTGCTTGACGTCCGCGAACGAGCCCCTGGGCAGGTGCCAGCAGACGGCGCCCCGGGCGCCGAAATCAGCCAGGGAAAACCCGACCGCATCGTCGACGGGCAGGGCGGCGCAGGTGAAACAGTTGGCGCAGGCCGTTTTACCGTAGCGCCTGTAGTTGATGGCGCTGGTTTCGATGTACTGGACCAGCGTATCTCCTTCGCCGAACCCGGGGGCGGAGACCATGGGCGCGCCGAAGGCTTTCATCTTGATGGCTTCGCAGGTTTCGCGGCTCCACTTTTTGACCTGTTTCAAGCCCGGCATTCGCGGTCCGGCCAGTTCAATGTCCATGACGATCTCTTCGCCATATCTATCCAGCTCCAAGCGTTTCTGGAATTCGGGATAGGGCAGAGCCGCGATCTGCGGTGAGTACCAATCGGTCTTAATTCCCGCTTCCTTGTAGGCTTTCTTGGCATTCCTTTCCGCCTGCTTGAAGACCTTCTTTCCCTTCGAACCTGCCGTCAGGCTGAACGGGCCTCCCATATAGCTGACGTTGGTGAACTGGACGACCCGGACATCGTCAAAGATCCTCTCCATCTGGCGCCAGCTTCCCGGGCACTCATACGGCTGGAGGATCAAGGCCCCCGTCTGATGAATGGCGATGCCGCCCTCGGCCAAGGCATCGTAAACGCTCTGATAGAAGCTCGTGTTGAAGAGGCTCTTGGCGGGGCCGATCGGATCGGTCGAATCGATGATGATGACGTCGTACTTGCCCTTATCGGCCCGAATGACCTCGGCACCGTCGCCGATGATCAACTTGAACCGCGGGTCGCCGAAGATATCCCCGGAAATCGCCGGCATATGCTCCCGGCAGAGATCCACGACCATCTTATCGATCTCGACCATGGTGACTGACTTGAGGTAGGGATGCCGGAGCGCTTCCCGGGCGACGCCGCCGTCGCCGCCGCCGACAATGAGCACATGCTTGGCCGGCTTGAGGAGCGCGAACAGCGGCCAATGGGCGATCCATTCATGATAGATCCCCTCGTCTTCTTCGGTCAGCTGGACGATGCCGTCGAGGACGAGGACGCGGCCCAGTCGGTCCGTCTCCAATATCATCAGCCGTTGAAATCCCGTCTGGGTTTCCGGGACGATGACCTTGGAGACCTTGAACCCGTAGGTCACGTCCGGATAAAGCTCTTCGAAGAACCAGAGTTGATGGCCTTTCTTGACTAACCCCATGGTCTTCAGTCCTTTCTTTTTTTTAAGCCCGGCTTGAACCTTTTATTATAGTCGAAGTGGGAACGGTTCTCCACTAGAGAACGGTTCCTTTATCGATCAGGTAAAAACAGAAAAGGTCAAAGGCGAGAAGTCCCGCCCAAAAAATAGCCTTCCAAAGGAATTTTCGCCGGAAGCCTTGATAGAAAGAATCGAGGAGCGCATAAGCGGCAAAGACTTCGAGGCCGAATGGGACGAAGCCGCCATAGCCCAAGACCGGCATTTGAAAGATCTTCCAGAAGTGGAAGTGGGGAAAGGCATACTCCCAGTGCGACCCCGCCCAAAAATTCAACAACTCCCAGACGAGGCCCGCCCCGAGCCCCGCCAACGCCCAACTGACGAGCCGGCCTCCCCGGTGGTTCTCCAGGTCCGCCAGAAAGGACGGCCAATGGCGGCGGTAGTTGATCGGCTCGAGGAGAAAAATGAACCCGAGCCAGACGAAGGGGAAAAAAAGGCGCGGCCAAGCCAAGCTCAAGGCCAAAGAGACAACTCCGGTCATAAAGCTGAACCGAAGCAGAAAAGGACCGACCGCAAGTCGGAAGCGAACCTCTTTCGTGTCCTTCAATAAGCCTTGAAAAAAAACGGCCAATTCCCAAACGGCGGGGATCACGGTCGCAAAAGCGATGAAAAAACCAAGCCACCTTTCGGGGAGGCTCTGCGGCAGCCCATGGTAGGACCAATTTTTGAGTCTCAAGTTAATAAGTTCGAAGACCAGCCAGACCGGAACCGAGAGAAAGGCCGCGAAAAGAAACCGGGAACCGGACTCGTAGAGAGGCGACGTGCCCCATCTTCGGACGTTCACGCTGTCCATGATGAGAAGGACCGACCCCCAGGCGAAGCAGTAGAACCAGGCCTTCATGAAAGGAAGGCCGACGGCCAGCAGCGCCCCTGCCGCCGCCAGTCCGGCCAGCCCGACATACAAATTTAAATAGAGGACTTTATTTTTCATCCGCTTCGGTCCTGCCCTGAAAACGCCCTCTATTGTATTGGATTAACTCCCCGGACTCAAATCTAGGATTGCCGCAACCATTTCCGTTTGTGTGATTTCAAAGAGGAGTTGGAATTGCCCCGTAGGCCCCC
>JAPKZH010000067.1 GCA_026393905.1 Candidatus Aminicenantota bacterium | reverse complement strand
GATAGATATACGCCTTGGCCCGCTTCCCGCCAAGCTCAGCCGAGATCACCTGGACTCTCGGAACGGCAGCGATCAAATCTTTAGGCAAAAAGGATTCCGGGCCGGGCGTTTTATACTGCCGCAAAATGAAAAATCCTATCGTCCCGAGAATGAGAAACGCGGTGGTTGCCGCGGCCAAGCTCCATCTGCGGGCCTGGACTCGCGGCGGAGATATTTCCGGCCGGAATCTCTGGAGCTGGACTTCATGCGAAAAAATCCTCGGCCGGATTTGCGGCCATTGGTCCGGAGCCTCCTGAATCCAATCCGGCTTGAAGAAGGCACGAACGACATGATCCATAAAAATGATTTCTTCAGCGCAGCGCGGACAGCGCTCAAAGTGCCTTCGGATCAGAGTGCTTTTCCATTTCTTTACGGGAATAGCCGCATAGAGGATTTTATAAATTTTGCACACGGGAATTCCTTTCCAGTTCTTTTCTCAATTTTCTTTTGGCATTGAATAAATGAACCCTGGCCGTGCTTACCGCGCATTGAAGGACTTCGGCAATTTCGTCGGCCGTGTATTCATCATTAATGGATAAGGACAGGACGAGACGTTCTTTGACCGTGAGTTTCTCCAAGAGCGGGCTAAGAATGGCAGATTCTTCGGTTCCAGGCTCCTTCTTCAAGCCGCTCGTGACCAGAGCATCTGCCATTCGGGACCTATATTTTTTCTCCGTTTTCAGTTTCCTGATCCGGTCCAGGCATCTTTTATAGGCAATCGCATAGAGCCAATTTTTGAAATCCTTAGCGCGATCGAAATTTTGCAAACTCACATAAGCACGGAAAAAAGCCTCCTGGGCAGCGTCCTCGGCCTCAGCCCTGTTTCCCAGGACGCTCCAGGCCAGGCTGAGGACGCCGGCTTGGTATTTGTTCACAATCATTTCAAAGGCCTCTCGATCGCCTGCCAGGCAACGGGCAATGGTTTGGCCGTCATCCGTGGGCCCCATGTTCTCTCTTAATACGGATATGTCCCCTTTAGCGTTTATTCCCCTTGTTATTAATAGATTGCAACTTCCAACCGCATCAACCTGATTGGGGTCAAGCCTATTGGGGTCAAACCTACTCATTGCGCATAATTCTACAGGGATAGGTGGATAAAGAGTAGCTTTGACCCCAGGTTTCGATTGACCCCATTATCTCAAAAAACGCAGCATAAAATGTGCCAAGAAATAAACGGGGTCTTAAGGGGAAAAATGTTTTAAAATCTGTAAGTTATGTCTCTTTTCAAGGACATCTGACCGCAAATTTCCTTACGGGCCTGTAAAGAAACTGGGGTCAGATTTGGGGTCAAACCTACTCATTACGCAGGATTCTCCAGGGGCGGGCGCGTAAAGAGTAGGTTTGACCCCGATTCAACGGCCGCTTTTTATTTGGCGATTTTGATGTTGCGCTTCTCGAGGCTCGTGCCCATGGCCTTGTCCAGCCTGGCCACGGAAAGGATGTAATCGACCTTTGCCTTGAGCTCCATGGACCGGGCATTGGCCAGCTTTTCCTGGAAATCCAGGACGAAATAGTTCGTGGACAGCCCGACCTGGAGCTTCTGGACCTCCGCATCCAGGCTTTTCTGGGCCAGCTCCCGGGCCACCCGGTAGGCCTCAGTTCTCTTAGCGTTTGTCTCGATCATCCGGACGGAATCGCTGACGTCCAAGATCATCTGCTGCTCCTGGTTTTTGAGCTTAACGAGGCTCTGGTCTAGATCCATCTTGGCATAGGCATAATCGGCTTTCGTCAGGAAATTGCTCAGCGGGATCGAAAGCGTCAGGCCGATGTTCCAGTTCTGGTAGAGGAGCTTGAACGCATCGCGGAGGGAGCCCCCCGCGCTGCCCGGCTGCTTGCCGATGATGACGCCCAGGAACGGGTTGTCGTCCAAGTAGAGGATACGGTCACCGCTGATCCCGGGGCTCCAGTAGGAAAGCTGGAGGTCGAGGCCGGGAAGCATCTGATTCTTGGCGACGCCGACGGTGAGCTCCTTGGATTCGATGGTCTTCCTGAGGGCCTGGATATCCGGACGCCGGTCCGTGGCCCGTTTCAAGGCCTCATCGATCGTCACCGTCGCCTCTTTGAAATCCGGCATGTCCTTGGGCACGATCCTTTTCAGACGGGCGTCGCCTTCCGCGGCAAGGTTGATGATCGTCTTGAGGACTTCTTCGGTCCGGGTGATCAGCGCTTCGGCCTGGATCATGTCCGCGTCGCGGGAGGCCACCTGGGATTCGGCGATCAGGATCTCGATGGGGGCGAGCTGTCCGAACTCCACTTCCTTCTTGTTCTTGGCCAGGAGGTCGCGGCCGAGCTGGAGCGACTGCCGCTTGACGTTGGTGTTCTCGATGGCATAGACCAGGTTCCAGTAGGTTTCCTGGACCAGGTAAATCGTGTCCACCAGCGTGTTTTGGAGCTGGATGTCCGAGATCGCCATATTGTTCTCGGCCTGAACGATCTGGGCGCGGTTGACCTTGGTCCCAAAGTTCTTGAGCAGGGGCTGCACAAAATCCAGGCGAAGAGTGCTGCCGTAACGGGGATTGATCAGCTGGAAGGCCTGGTTGGTATCTGATTTATAGCTCTGAAGGGACAGCGTCAAATTCCCGCCCGTCGGGATGGTCTCAACGACCCCGACACTGTAATCGGACAGACGGTTGATGCTGGTGCCCGCGCCCTGAATCCACCAATAGGAGGGAGTTTCCTGGCGGTTGGCCCCATAGCTCAGTTCGAAGCGCGGCATGAAGATTTCCCTGGCTTTGGCGATGGAGATGCCGGCCAGTTCGGGGTTCATCATTTCGATCGCGACGTTGAGATTGTTTTTCAGGGCTTTGGCGATGCATTCTTCAAGGGTCAGGTTTAGGACCTGCTGGCTCTGCCCCAAAGCGGGTTTGAGAAAGAGGGCGATCACCAGAAGCGCCATCCATCGGATTTTTGTATTCATGTCGATCCTCCGTAATAAAAGCTTTCAGTCTATCAAATCGCTGTTATGAGAGTAACTCCCGGTTCCCGGGAGAACGCAACAGTATACCACACCTATTTATACGATGGCGGCCGGCTTTGGTTCCAGGCTGCCCGTCAACTCAGAGGGGAAGACCCCTTCCGAAGGTCGCTTCGCTTCCCGCCTCCCCTGCCCGGACGGCAAATGATCGCCGGTCGACATCCCTTCATCGTCAGCGGAGAAGCCGGATTTCAAAAACGGCCAGGCCGAGGCGGCGCGTGTCGCCGCTGCCGGATCCCTCACCGGGAACAAAGGTCGGCGTGGAGAGCTCGATTCTATAGAGGCGGGAAGGTGAAAAATCGAATGCGGCCGTGAAATTCCCCCGACTTCCCTTTTTCCCGTAAAAGACAAATCTTTTTCCCTCGCGAAACGTCTTCGTTTCCTCTTCATAAACCTGGAGGGACACATGCAGCGGGGCCGTATCATCGAGCTCGGAGAAAAAGCGGATCTCGATCGTCCGGGCCGGGATGCGGACAAAGACATAGCTGCGGGCCTTTCCTTTTGTCCATCTCCCGCCGACGCCGTAGAGGTCTTTTTCCCAATCCCACCAGCCGCCGCCGAATTTATCCACGACCTGTTCTTTGGCGGCGAGCGGCCCGGTGTCGAAGACAAAGACTCGGCCTTTGCACCGCCGGCAGACTTCTTCGGTCATGGCGTTCCGCCGGATAGCGGCCCGATTTTCCGAGCGTAGCACGTCTTCTAACTTCGTGCTGTCGATATTCCCCAAGCGCATCTCACTTTCATAATCCAAGCAGCAAAGGACGAAATCGCCGTTGGACAGGAGCCCGACGTTTTCCGCCATAATGCACGCCCGGGGCTCTGTATTTTCTTCGATATAAACGTACTTGTCGGCAGGGACAACGCGCCGGATAAACGCCCAATCCCGGGCCCAGAGTTCCAGCGACTTAAAAACCAACAGCACGCTGGGCAAGAACATATAGCCCCAGAACACCTCGTCCTTCAGGCGGTGGAAATTCCCGGGAAGCTGGTCCCTGGCCAGGGCCACGCGGGAGCCGATATGATCCCGGTATTTCTGCAGGGCAAAATTCCGCTCGTCTTCGAAGGCACGGGGATATCGAGACCGGATCGTTCTGGCGAACCGGTCCAGCCTGTCGAGTATTCTCCGGATCCATTTGAGCTCGGCTTCTTCGCTCGAAAAATTCTGCCACAGATGAAGGCCCGAATCGCTCTGCACGGTGGAATCGTGGGACAAGACATAATTGGAGGCGACGTGGATCTCCAGCCTGGCCGAGCTTCCCATCCGGAACTTCTCCTCGACCACATCGAAGAAAATCGGGAAAAAATCCTTGAAATGGAGCTTGTCATAGCCTCTCATCCGATAGGCCAGCCGGGTGACGGTCTGGAGGCTCATGGCCAGAGTCACATTGTTGTGTTTGAGGATCTCCCGCTGGACATGCTTGTCGGCGAGAAGAGTCATGTTCGTGATCAGAGTCACGGGATGCCCGTATGCCTCAAACAGCTCGAGATATTCGAAGAGCCGTTTATTCAACAGCGGTTCGCCCAGGACGTTCAGGAGAACGGGTGTTTTGATGTCCAGGGCCTGGAGCTCGTCCATCAGTTTGCGAAAGCGGGAATCCGCCAGGTGCTCCTTCCGTCTCCGCAGAATATCCGACGGGCAAAACGTACAGTGCATATTGCAGTGGCTGGTCAGCTCGATAAAAAGAGTTTTCGGCGGGTCGAGGGGCGCATGGCTGTTTGGGCGGGACGTTTCTTCAAGCATCGGCTCGACTGTTTTTTGCATTTATAGCATAAGGGATGGAGGAAAGCAAAAATCCGGCTTGCCGCTAAATTTGCCGATAGGAATGCCCGACGGGTCCTGTCGGACACTCTTGGAAGGAAACCCTTTAGCGAGGTTTCCTTCCAACGGTCGCTTCGCTCCCTGCCATCCTTCCAAGGAGCATTCAACGATGAATCCAAGGGAGGATGATCCTTGGAGGGGTGGCAGGGCGGGCGGGTATTCCCGCCGCCCCGTTGGAGGGGGACCCTGAGAAAGGGTCCTCCTCCAAGTGTGTCCGGGGGGCCCCCGAACCACGCCACCCGTCGGGTGGGGGCTCTAATTGTTGATTTAGTGGAATGTCAAGCATTTTTGGCTAATACAAACGCAATAAATAAAGTGACAATGTATGGGCGGCGCTTAGGCCGACCTAAAGCCCCCGTAGCGGAGGGGGGCCCCGTCGGCTTTTCCGACGGGGGGAACCGACGGGACTGGTTCCCCGGGGCCCGGGGGCTACGGGCGGCCTAAGCGCCGCCCCAACGGGGATGTCATTTTAATTATTGCGTAGATATTATTGAGCTTTTCCTATCGGCGAATTTGCGGTTGTTCCCGGCCCTTGACATCGGCGGGCGAGTTGACTAATAGTCTGGAAGATGACGCGAGTCCAGAGGCTGCAGCGCCAGGTCTTTTTTCTCCTGGCGGCCTTGTCCGTTGCTCTCTTCCTTCAATTCCGCAGCCAGGTCCCGTCCTTCACGATTCTTCACCACACTTTCCGCTTTCAGCCGGGATCATTTGTTTTATCGGCGGCCCTGATCTACCTTCTTCTTCTCCTTGTCTGGGGCTTGTTCTCTCAATGGCTGGTCAAGAGCTGCAGGATCAAATACAAAGAAGCCCTGGCCCTGGATTTTCCGACGTATCTGCCGCTGTTATTTTTCTTCCTGACCCCGCTCGCGCTTCTTCATTATCTGACATTCGACGATCTCCTGGAGCGCCTAAAGCTCTTCCTCTTGGCGGTGCTCTTTGCCGTTTTCTACCTCAAGGTTGTTCAATCCCTTCACTTGAGCCGAGAGAATCAGACGGTCTGGAGACGGTTGTCCGACAAATTTTTCGCCCTACCTCTCCGGAGAAGGATTTTTCTTCTTTTTTTTGCCGCCCTTCTTGTTTACAACGCAGGCGCCGCTCTTATGAATTCGAACGGGGTCACTTTTTCCGGAGACGAGCCCCACTATCTTCTGATCGCCCACAGCCTCCTCCAAGACAAGGACATCGACCTGGCCAATAACTATGCCCAGCAGGACTACCTCAATTACATGGCCCCTGGGACATTCATTCGCGCCCACACGATCCCCGGAGCGAAGTTGAACAGCCAATATTCCTTCCATTCCCCGGGGATTTCCCTGCTCATGCTTCCATTTTATGCCCTGGGCAGTCTGTTTGGGATAAAGGGCATTCTCTTATTCGTCCGGCTGGGTATGAGCATTTTCGGCGCCCTGCTGGGAATCCAGCTGTACCTCTATGCCAGGCAGGAATGGCAAAGGGAGAAGCTGGCCCTGGGCCTGTGGTTTATGTTCAGCTTCACCTCACCCGTCTTTTTCTTTTCCATCCATGTCTATCCGGAGCTCATCGCCTGCCTCTTCTCGCTCGCGGCCTTCCGCCTCCTCCGCTTTTCTTCAGTCCTTGCCAAGCCGCGGCTCCTGCTTCTCGGATTCCTGATCTCGTCGTTTCTCTGGTTCCATGCCCTGAAGTATCTCCCGATCATGGGGCCGCTTTTTCTCTACGGCCTCTGGGTTCTCTTCAAAAAACAAAAAGGCCGCGGCCTCGCCTATTTTCTGGCCCTGGCCGGGGCGAACCTGGCCCTCTATTTTTATTTCCAGTATTTGCTGTACGGCTCCCTGAACCCGACGTCCGTGACCTGGCAGGGAGCCATGGATGGACAGCAGACCTTGAACTTTCTAAAGGAAATCCTGACGGGCATTCCGTTCCGCTTTCGCTGGGAAACTCTGGCCGGCTATTTCTTAGACCAGAGAGACGGGCTTCTTTTTTACGCGCCCATCTACTTTTTTGCTTTGCTGGGCCTGTTCGAGATGGCCAGGAAAAAGGGCAAAGATTTTCTCCTGCTCCTTTTTATCACCGCTCCTTACGTGCTTTTTTATGCGTTCGCGGCGCAGCGGGGAGGATATTCTCCGCAGTCCAGGCCGATCATGGCCGTCATGTGGGGAATGGCCATTGGGCTCGGCTATTTTCTGGCATACAACGCGAAAAAAATATTTTCTTATCTTTTGAATCTCGCCGTCGCCCTCAGCCTCTTCTTTGTCTGGATCCTCCTTCAAAATCCCCTGGCCCTTTTGCAGCCCACGACAGTCGGGACGACGGAGCGCGGCGGAGATCTTTTCTATCGGCTCAGCAACCTGCATTTTTACCTGCCGAATTGGCTCCCTTCTTATATCAAGGTCGAGGAGTGGAGGTGGCTTCCAAACTTCATCTGGCTGGGTGTTCTGGCTGTTTTCCTCGTGGCCTATCTCATCGTCCGCAAACATGATTTTTCTCTCAAGTTCTCCCGGCATCTGGTTTTGACACTTTTCGGCCTGGCCGTCTTTTTCGCCTGGTTCGTCTTTTATCCGCGGACTGCCCCCTATCCGCCCGTCAAGGCCTCCCTTCCCTCCGGAGACAAGCTCACGTTCTACGGCCTCTCCCGCGTGGCCTTGATGCGCGAGCCGGCCAAATTCTCGCTGCTTGAAGACAACCGCGATTATGATTTCACCTTTGTCTCATGGAGAAAAATCCAGAAGCTCAAGGTGGAGTTCGGGTCCTTAGCGGGCGATTACCTCCTTCGGCTCCGCTTTTTTGACCAGCCGGTGATGGAGGAAAAGACCGGGAAAGAGGTCCGGACGGCCGTTTTTGAATCGCCGCCCGCCTACCGCCGGAAGAACCTCTTCCTGTACAAGGTTTCGATCCACCTGGAACGGCAGTCGAACGTCCGGACGGTCCTCAACCCGTACGTTTTTGCGATCCGTCCCGTCCGTTGAACATTTCGAACTTGACCAGCCCCTTTTTATGAAGCTTGAACTTGACCAATGTCTTGAGAATGGAAAGCCCGTAGATAACACTCCGGACGAGCCCGATCTGCGAGGCGGCGGGAAAGTAGCGCGTCTCGATCGGGATCTCCTTGATCCGCATCTTGTGGAGAACGCCATGGGCGATGATCTCGGAATCAAAGACAAAGTTGTCGGAGTTCTTCATGAAATTGACGGTCTCCAGGTAGCGCCGGGAATAGGCCCGGAGCCCCGAATGATATTCGGTCAGATACATGTAAAAGGTGGCGTTCTCGAGGGCCGTCAGGAAAATATTCGCCAGGTACTTCCATTTGGGCATGCCGCCTTCGAGCGGCCGGCCGCCCAGCATGCGCGACCCG
>JAPKZH010000653.1 GCA_026393905.1 Candidatus Aminicenantota bacterium | reverse complement strand
AATTCCCAGGATAGAGTTTACGTTCATTGTTGAAGGCTTCTAGATATCCGGTTGCAGAGTAATCTGCTGCTATTCTCCACAGGCAGGCTCCTTCAGCAGGAACGCCGTCTTTCCGAAAAATCATGCTTCTAAGGACAGCATTCTGATCGTAGCTGTCCATGGTTATGAAATCCATATAAACGAAACAGGCCCCTTCAGGAATCGTGAGGTCCCACCGGAAAGCACCATCTTTCGCGTCCATTTTCGCCCAGTCGTGTTTTGAAGACTCAGGAAACTTGAGATCATAAGATATATAAAGCGTGTCCCCAGGCAGGAATTTCGCCCCCTTGACGGCAGGATCGTAGGTCACCGTGACGGTGTCGCCCCACTTTGGATTATCAGGAGTTAATTTTGCCGGCCCGGCCGCCATGCATGGAGCAATCGAAAAAACAATAACGGTTGCGAATACTATTGATCGCGCCACGTTGTCAGCTAACTTTTTTCCCATGCACTGTATTCCTTTGGTTTTGACCTTGATCCTAATATCCTCCCTACCGAAGCTCAACCATCTGCTTCTTCATCTCCTCGGTCGCGGGCCGGGGCGATTCGTAATACCTGGCAGCGTCCTTTAGGAGGGCCCGATACTGCTCGACATTCTCCAGCGTCTTCATGAGCTCGGTTTTCTTCGACTTATCCGTTGTTTTTTCGAGCTCGGCGCGGAGGACGACCCCTTTTTCCTTGAGTTCCTTGAATAAGACCTCAAGTTCGTGGGGTGAGGGGATGAAGTTGGCATTGTGCGAGACGGCCAGTTGTTGCCGCTTTTGGATGACCGTTTCGATTTTCTTTGCCAGCTCTTTCTTTGTGGTTTCATCCTGAGCCGTTTCCAGCGTCCGGCGGAGGTCTTGTTCCACGGCGATGAGCTTATCGAATTCTTCCTTGACCTGAGTGATCTTCGCCTGAGTCGGATCGGCCGGACCCGATTTCTTTTGGAAAGCGGACGTTCCGTCGGCGACGCGCGGTTCGGCGAATATCAGGACCAGGGCGATCGCCAACGGCAAAGCCAGCAGAAGCTTGAGCTTGGCCGCCTTGGGGGATTTGATCTTGGACAACATCATGATTCTCCTTTTGATCTGGGACTTTTTGAAATTGTTCCCGAACTCGAACAGACTGGCGCCCACGTGCTGCTCGAACATGAGCAACTGGTACTTGACCGAACTGAAGCCCTGCGCAATGACTCCTGAATCGGCCAGATACTCGTGGGTTTCCTGAAGAGCTTTTTTGTATCGCCATACAAAAGGATTGAACCATTTGAGGCTGAGGACGATTTCCATGAGCAAGACATCGAGGGTGTGATGCTGCCGGATGTGAACCTGTTCATGAGCCAGGATCCGGCGAAGGTTGGCGTCGATGGACGGCCCTTGATTGATGAAGATGATATCGAGGAAGGAAAAGGGGGGAAATAATCGATCTACGGCGACGATCTTCGCCCCGCGTAATCGGCGGATCCCATGAGTTCGGACAACGCGGCGAAGCTTCGCCAGTTGAAGGCCGAACCGCAGGAGAAAAACAAGGACGCCGATTCCATAGAGGACGTAGAGAAAATCGGCCGACCCGAAACCGCGCGCGGACGCGGACGGAATCGAAGCGAAATCAGCGGCCGGAGGCGCGGCCGGAGTTTTAAACGGGGAGGTAATGGGAAACGCCGGGATGAGGAAGGAGAGCAGCAGCCCGGAAACGAGGAAAATCCGGTTGAGCTGGAAGAACGTTTCCCTCTTCAGGAAAAGCATGTAGACCGAGTAAAAAACGGCCAAACAGAAGCCGGACTGGAGGATATAGATCAAAAAGGGCTTCATCCCCCCTCTCCCTTCTGCTTCTCGATCTCCTCGCCCAGGCGCTGTCGGATTTCTTCCAACTCCTGCAGGCTGAGGTCGCGGTCGCCGGCAAAAAAGGAAACCATGTCCGGGAAGGAATCACCGAAGTAGCGCATGAGGAAGGATTTGAAGTATTTCTTTTTATACTCATCCTTAGTGATCAAGGCAAAGTACTCGTGGGTATTCCCGTAAGCTTTGTGCGAGACGACCCCTTTCTTTTCCAGGATACGGATGATCGTGGAAACAGTGTTGTACGCCGGTTTGGGCACAGGGAGGTCGTCGATGATGTCTTTGACGAACCCCCGGTCCAGTTTCCAGAGGATCTGCATGATTTGTTCTTCAGCGCGTGTGAGTTCTTTCATGGCGATAATAATTTATAACTATATTTATAGTTTGTCAACTATAATTTTCGTTTTAGGGATAAGAAACTCCTTTTCCGCTACGCCGGCTGAGTGAGCATTTATGCGCCGATTTTGCCTCTTCCCATCGTTAGGGATGGTAAATCGCAGCGTACTCGGATGTCAAAGTTGACTCAAAATAGCGCAAGGCGGGCTGGGAGGCCGCAGGGACACTCAAACCTATT
>JAPKZH010000657.1 GCA_026393905.1 Candidatus Aminicenantota bacterium | reverse complement strand
TTATAACGGAAAATGGAATTCCTGTTATATATAATCCGAAACAACCTGTTCCAGCTAAGGGGATTCCGAATCGGTTGATCCCTAGACAAGACTTGATTATTGGCAAATCGAGCGGAGACGAGAATTATATATTCTCAACTTTGGAATCCATCCAGGTCGATAACGAAGGGAACATATTTGCTCTCGACTTGAAGGAAGGCAAAATCAAGGAATTCGATAAATATGGAAAGCATTTAAGGACCTTCGGCAAAAAGGGTCCCGGGCCGGGAGAATGGCAGGCTCCATCGAGGATGCATCTAACGCCCGATGGAAAGCTCGCCATCCTGGATAGCGGAAAGATCGCATTTTATTCCTTACAAGGAGAATGCTTATCGGAAATCTCGACGGCGAGATGGCGTTTCCTCCAAATGAGGATTGATTCCCGTTCTCATATCTATGCCGACAACCTGGCATTTGACAATAAAGGCGTTTCACAGAAATTGTTGAAGTTCGATCCAGGCCTAAACCTTTTAGCCACCGTCGCCGAAAATCAAAGCGATATAAAACTGCCCAGGATCAATATCATGACCGATCGTTTCGTGTATGACATCATCCGAGGCGATCAACTCGCCTGGGCCTATACGACGAGATACGAAATACAGATATTGAATCTCGAAGGAAAAACGATCAGAAAAATCATTAAAGATTACGAACCTATTCCTATTACGGAAAGAGACAAGCGAGAAATCATCGAAGAACGATACGGCGAGGAAGGGCCTCCTCAAGGTATTACCCTGGAGTTTCCAACGCACTTTTATCCAATTTTTTCAATCGTGGTTGATGATAAGGGCTGGTTTTATGTTCGCACTCATGAAAAAGACTCAATGGGAAATTATTTAATCGATGTCTTTAATAGCGAAGGCATTTATTCGGCGAGATTCTCGCTCCCCGCGGCTGATATCCTTTCCACTGTAAGACAGGATAAGTTATATTGCCTGGTCGAAGAGAATGACGATGGCATTCCACAAGTGAAAAGATATCACCTCGAGAAGAAATGACGCGAAGGAAAGTCATAGCAAATAAAAGATTGAATATTGCGTTTGGCGCATCGCTTGATGCTTGGAACTCTAACTTTACAAGTCTCGGCAGGGTCAAACCTCACCAATCAACATAATCCCGTTAAACGCACCTTTCATTCTTTTTGTTGAATGTTGAGGTTTAACCCCGCTTTTCTCTTGACAAAGGCTTGTTATTTGTATAGAATCCAATTTGTAATGATTACAAATAAGGCGGTGCTCAAAGACCGGCTCCTGGCCAAGGGCATCAAGCCGACCTATCAGCGGACCGCCATTCTCGGCTTCCTCCTGGATAACCGAACCCACCCCACGATCAAATCGCTACACAACAGCCTGGTCAAGACCATCCCCACCCTCTCCAAGACAACCCTGTACTCGACCCTCGAACTGTTCGCGGCCAAAGGACTGGTCGCTCCCCTGACCATCGACCGTTCCGAGGTCCGCTACGACGGTCTGGCCTCGTCCCATCATCATTTTCTCTGCGAGCGCTGCGGCCGGATCATCGACGTCGACGTCTCCTGCGCCAACAGCCGGCGTGGCGAGATCGGCGGACACCGGATCAAGGAAGTCCATGGCTATTTCAAGGGCATCTGCAAAGACTGCCTGAAGCAAACATATAAAACCAACAAAAGGAGAATATTTCATGGCTAACGTTTCAAAACGCCTGCAGGTTTTTCGCTGCGAAGTCTGCGGCAACATCGTCGAAGTTTTGCGCGCAGGCGGCGGCGAGCTCGTCTGCTGCGGCCAACCGATGACGCTCCTCACCGAGAATACCGTTGATGCGTCCAAGGAAAAGCATGTTCCGATGATCGAGAAGACCGCGGACGGCGTCAAGGTCAAAGTCGGCAGCGTCCCCCATCCTATGGAGGAAAAGCATTACATCCAGTGGATCGAGCTCATCGTCGATGACAAGACCTACATCGCCTTCCTGAAGCCCGGCCAGGCGCCC
The DNA here is from genome assembly GCA_026393905.1 of Candidatus Aminicenantota bacterium. Taxonomy (GTDB): domain Bacteria; phylum Acidobacteriota; class Aminicenantia; order Aminicenantales; family UBA4085; genus JAPKZH01. The sequence continues at coordinate 891 of JAPKZH010000657.1, read as the reverse complement.
GAAGCCACATTCTGGGTAAAAGGCACGGTCCTTACGGCCAGGGAATACTGCAACCTGCACGGCCTCTGGAAATCTTAAGGAATAAAAGGAGTTACTCATGGCAAAATCCATCAAAGGAACCAAGACCGAGAAAAATCTTTTGGCCTCTTTTGCCGGCGAGTCCCAGGCGCGGAACCGCTACACGTATTTCGCCAGCGTCGCCCGGAAAGCCGGCTTCGAGCAAATTTCGGCGATCTTTCTCGAGACCGCCGAAAACGAGAGAGAGCATGCTAAACGGTTCTTCAAGCCGCTGGAAGGCGGAGAGCTCGAGATCGTGGCTGCCTACCCGGCCGGCGTCATCAGCGATACCGCCGCCAATCTGGAAGCCGCTGCCGCCGGGGAAAACCTAGAATGGACCAAGCTCTACAAGGAGGCCGGAGAAGTCGCGGCCAAGGAAGGCTTCCCGGAAATCGCCAAGCAGTTCAAGGAGATCGCCGAAGTCGAAGCCGAGCATGAGAAGCGCTACCGAAAGCTTTTGAAGAATGTCAGAGAGGGCAAGGTCTTCAAGAAGGACACGGTTGTCAAGTGGAAATGCCGGAACTGCGGGTATGTCTCGGAAGGAAAAGAGGCGCCGGCGAAGTGCCCGGCCTGCGACCACGCCCAGGCGTTCTACGAGCTGATGGCGGAAAATTACTAATTAGATTGTCATCGCAAGCGCGGCGCAGCAATTCGATCCGGAGGGTCATTCCGAGCAAAGCGAGGAATCTCCGCGGCATGTCATTCCGAGCGAAGCGAGGAATCTCCGCGGCATGTCATTCCGAGCGAAGCGAGGAATCTCCGCTTTTACTTCGAGAGACCTAAGCGGAGATTGCCACGTCGCTTCGCTCCTCGCAATGACACGCTAATGTGATT
>JAPKZH010000350.1 GCA_026393905.1 Candidatus Aminicenantota bacterium | reverse complement strand
TTCTACACATCGGCCAATCTGCCGCGCTCGACGACAACAGGACGGATCAACAACCTGGGGTCTGTTCCCGACGCCTATTCGAAGGAGAACGAGCTTTTCTTTAAGCTGAGCGCTAATCCCCATCCGAGGCACCTGTTCACGGCCAGCATCCGGAACAACGATTACAAGGACGAAAACGCCGGAGTCGGGGTTAACGACCATCCCGATGTGTCCATCACCGGCAACGGGCTGAGCCGGATCATCTATTTGTCCTGGGGCTGGACGATTTCTCAGTCCACGTACTTCGAAGTCAAATACGACCACGTCAAGGAGGATTACAAAAGCGTCCCCAACAAGGCCCTTGGCTATCAGCCGACCTTCGACCCAACCCATCCCGAGCGGATGGGCTATTTCCAGACGGCCGCCGAATTCAGCCAGGTCGGCGGAGCGAAGTTGTCCGGCCAGTATGTCGGAGCGGCCTCGGAATACAATACCCAAAATTTCTTCAGGGACGAGGTCAAGCTCGTCCTCCATCAATACCTGGATTTTAAAGGCCATTCCCATATCATCAAGGCCGGATTCGGTTTCGATGACGGGGGAGAGTATTTGGACAGGTTGACCAACGGCTGGGGAAGCATTCTTTATTACCCCACCGGATCTACGACCTATGATCCTTTGAAAAGGCCGGGGTTCCGCGCCCGATACTACCCGAAGCAGGATCCTCAGGATTCGAGAGGCCGGACGTATTCTATCTTTCTCCAGGATACGGTCAGCATCGGAGACCGGTTGACCCTGACGCTCGGCGTTTTATCCAACCGCGATGAATTCAGCACAAAGACGTCCACCGGGAAAAAAACCTTTTTGAAGTTCAACTTCGACAAAGAAATCCAGCCTAGACTCGGATTCACTTACATGATCGATAGGAAGGCCGGAGACAAACTCTTCGCCAATTGGGGCCGGTATAACAATATGGATAACCGCAGCCTGGCCAGGGCGGCGGCGCCCCTTAGGGTCTACAGGCAGGACGCCTATTTTCTTCTCTCGGACGGCAGCAAAGTCTACGACGTGCCGCAGGTTTCGGAAACCGGAAAGGTCATCCTGCCCGGCTTGAAACCCACTACTTCAGATGAATTCATCTTCGGCTACAGTCGACCTTTCCTGAAAGCTTGGAGCCTCGAGCTCTGGGGACAGTATCGAAACGTCAAGCATGTCATCGAGGATTATCCGACGGTCAATCGGCTCACATCCCCGTCGAGCTTTGTCTACGGCAACCTGGACGGCGACCTCAAGGACATCAACGGGAACATCATCGCTACGGGGGTTACCGCGAAACGGCAATACACGGCGTTTACCCTCGAGATCAAAAAACAGTGGGCCGATCGCTGGTCCCTGATGGCCATGTATACTTGGAGCAAATTGTACGGGAACTGGGACCTGGATTATGCTCCCGGAACTTCTCTCTTTTACGCATCCTCGTATATCGAGGACGCGCCCGGATTATACATCGAGGATCCCCTGCGCACGGGATATATGTCCGGCGACCGGACGCATGTCTTCAAGCTGTTCGGAACATGGGAATTCTTCAAGAACCTGACCCTGGGCGGCTATATGCGGATTCAAAGCGGCAGGCCCTGGGAAGGTAGGCTCAAGGATTATTACGGCAACTACTACATGTATACAGAGAAAGCGGGAAGCAACCGGCTGAAGACATGGCCCAACCTGGACCTCCAGCTGTCCTATACGATTCCGCTGGGCGGCAGATTCCAGGGCATCATCGAAGCCCGGATGATGAACGTCTTTGACACGCAGACCACAATGTCGATCGATGTCAGGTCTGACCAGCCGACGTTCAAATATGCCACGTCCTACGTATCGCCGCGCAAGTTCGCCTTGACGTTCTACGTGAATTTCTGAGCGTATTTTCGAAAAATTTTTACCGGTGGGCCGGTGAGCGGCCCTCCGCTCTGCTTTTCCGTTCTTCCCAGAATCGCCGGTAGAGATAACAAGCCCGGCGTTTGTTCATCAAAATTTTCGGGTCCTTGATTCTGTTTTCTTTTTCAGCCGTCTTTGTTTATAATAGCCGATCGCAGAAGTTCCAAATTAAAATTGAAAACATCGGAGGTAAGAATGTCAAACTCGAGAAAGCGGCTTAACCGAAGAGAGTTCATTTCGACGGCCCTGGCCGGTGCGGCCTCCGTGGGATTGTTAAATCGCCTCGCTCCTGCGAAAGATTTTATCGAAGCCGCGGCGCCGGTTTCCCCAGCCCAATCCGGCAACAAGATGACTGAGCGCAAGCTGGGCAAGACGGGCATTGTCCTGCCCGTTGTCAGCATGGGCGTCATGAATGCCGATAATCCCGAGCTTGTGAAAAAGTCCTATGAACTCGGGATCCGGCATTTCGACACGGCCTTCGGGTACATGCGGGGCCGGAACGAGGAGATGCTGGGCAAAGTCTTCACCGAGATGAAATGCAGGGATAAAGTCGTCATCGCCACCAAGATCCCTCCTCCGGGGCAGCGCGACGCTCAAAAGGCCAAAGAGGAATTCTTGAGGATGGCCGACACCAGTCTCAAGCGGCTCCAGACGGACCATGTCGATATGATCTATATTCATGATGTCAGCGCGGTCGAAAATGTCCATCCTGCCGCACTCACGGAAGCTTTGGCCCAACTCAAGAAAGAGGGGAAGGCTCGCTTTGTCGGCTTTTCCACCCATTCCAACATGGCCGCCTGCCTGAACGAAGCGGCCCGGACCGGCTTTTATGATGTCATCCTGACGTCCTTTAACTATGCCCATGCAGAGAACAAAGAGCTTTCGGACGCGCTGGCGAATGCCGCGTCCAAGGGAATCGGGCTCATCGCCATGAAAACACAGTGCAGCCAGTACTGGTACCGGGAAGGCCTGTCCAACGTCGAGCAGATGTATTACCAGGGCGCGATCATCCAGTCGGCGGTCCTGAAGTGGGTATTAAGACATGATTTCATCACCACGGCGGTGCCCGGCTACACCACCTACGAGCAGTTGAGTGAAGACGTGTCGGCGGGCTTGAACCTCGCTTTGAGCTCGGAAGAGAAGAAATTTTTGGATGACCGCAAGGTCAAGCTGGCCATGGAATTCTACTGCCGGCAGTGCTCGCAGTGCGCGAGCTCCTGCCCGAAGGGCGCGGACATCCCGTCCTTGATGCGGACCCATATGTATGCGTCCTGCTACGGCAATTTTTATCAGGCCCGTGATACCTATGATGGGATATCCAGGGAGCGCGGACTTGAGACCTGTGCTTCTTGCGATTCCTGCCGAGCCCGCTGCGTCCACAGCATATCCATTCCCAAGAGGATTGATGATCTGAAGGCTTTGTTTGGATGACGAAAGAGCGGCTGGTTTCCGTCGATGCCTTCCGCGGCCTGACGATCGCCGCTATGGTCCTGGTCAACAATCCCGCCAGCTGGTCCTATGTCTATCCACCCCTCCGCCATGCCGAATGGCACGGTTGGACGCCGACCGACCTCGTCTTTCCGTTCTTTTTGTTCATCGTCGGGATCTCTCTGTCGCTCTCGTTTTCCCGGAGGATGGAAGCGGGACAGGCGGGGACAAGCCTTTATCTCAAGGTTTTCCAGAGGGCCCTGATTATTTTTGCCCTGGGGATCATCCTCCATCTCTTCCCCCGGTTTCACTTTTCGACGCTCCGCATTCCCGGCGTTCTCCAGCGCATCGCCGTCTGTTTCCTGTTCGGAGCGTTGATCTATCTGAACACGAAGGTCAAGGGAAGGATCGCGATTTCTCTGGCGATCCTTGTCGGCTACTGGGCGCTGCTCAAATTTGTTCCGGTTCCCGGCCATGGAGCCGGAATCCTGGATTTCAAGGGAAATCTGTGCGGATATATCGATTCTAAGCTGCTGGCCGGCCACCTCTACAAGCCGGCCTTCGACCCGGAAGGCCTCCTGAGCACGCTGCCGGCCGTCGTCACCGTGCTGCTGGGATCCTTGGCCGGGGATTGGCTGCGTTCCAACAAAACGATCTTCCGGAAGACGCTGATGTTTTTTCTGTCCGGGATTAGCCTGACCACGGCCGGCCTGTTACTCCATCCTTTCTTCCCGATCAACAAGCAGCTCTGGACAAGCACGTATGTTCTTTTCTCAGCCGGCACCGCCCTGATCGTCTTCGGGGTTTGTTTTATTGTGATCGAAGGATTTCAGGTCAAGAAATGGGCCTATCCCTTTCTCGTCCTCGGGACAAACGCCATCACTGTTTTTGCCGGGTCGGCGCTCGTGGTCAAGCTTCTCATGCTGATCAAAATTTCCGACGGCGGGAAGACGGTCTGGCCGGTGACGTACCTCTACAATCATTTTCTGTCGCCGGCCCTCGGTCCCTATCTGGGATCGCTGGCCTACCCGGTTTTTTTCATCCTGCTCTGGATCGCGATCATGCTTCCCTTGTACAGGAACAAGATTTTTATCAAGATTTAGTATCAACGCAATAATTAAAATGACATCTCCATTCGGACGGCCTAAACGCCGTCCATAGAGTGTCACTTTATTTATTACGTTTGTATTAGTAGACGATCCAGCCCACCGCTTTCAAGAATTCAAGGTATTTCACCAGAGCATTGAGATCGACATCCCTGCTGGTTTCGGCCATGACGCTGTCGCGGATCTTGACGACGGACCTTTTGCCGTTGATGTAGTTCAGGACGAATCGTCTCTGGCCCATGTCGAAATTGATAACTTTTAGCGCGTCCGGGTTCTTTTCCAGGTATTTTTTGTAGCGTTCGCTCGATTCCATCGAGAATTCCTTGCCTTCGACGTCAGGATGAAGGGAAGGCACGACGTTCGCATACTGTTTTTCGAGCTTATCGGGTTCCGGCAGTTGGAGGTCGGCGACTTTTAGCTGTTTGGCCCGGAGCTGGCCGTAGGACAGAATTTGGCCGCCAAGGCTTTTGCCGTACATCTCCCATTGGGCCTTGTAGTTGTTGACGAGTTGTCCGGCCGGGCTTGAGTCTGAATAAATATCCTGGATGCTCGCCACGGCCTCCGCTTCTCGTCCGCAGGCAAACTGGGCCAGATTCACGGCCCGGGTGACGGCGGCCGCCAGGTATTT
>JAPKZH010000349.1 GCA_026393905.1 Candidatus Aminicenantota bacterium | reverse complement strand
CTTCGGATTTTGCTCTGACGGCGCAGGTGTTAATGATAATCACGCCGCTGCCTTCAGCAGAATCGGACTTCCTGGCCCCGGCGGCCGTGAGCAAGCCGGCGATCCTCTCCGAGTCATTCTCGTTCATCTGGCAGCCGAAGGTATGGATGAAGAATTTAATGCCTTTGAGAGTGTCGATTCTGTTGTCCATGCGGCTCCCATCCGATGGCGGCGGCGTTAATGCGCCGTCAGGATCTAGAGGATGTCCTCGATGATTTCGGCGGCATTCTTGACATATTCGGCGCAAAGCGTCTGAAAAAGATTTTTCTCCTTGGCTAGCCGCATGCCTTCTTCGGTTCCGAGGTCGAGTCCGAGAAGACGCCGGCACTGGATCGAACCGTGGAGGCCCTTGAAGTCTTCGACGAATTTCCGGATAAGGTCATACGTTCGTTCCCGGGCGGCCAAGTCCTCGGCTCGAGTCCGGCCGTATTTCAAGCCGATCAGCATGAAGGCGCCCGTCACGGCTCCACAGGTTTCTCCAAGGTGGGCCATCCCGCCCCCAAAGGCCTGTGATATTTTCAGGGACGTCGGTCGGTCCAGGCCCAAACCCTCGCTGTAGGTCGAGAATATGGCTTGGGAGCAGCTGAATCCTTCCTTGAAGCAGGCTAAGGCTTTCTCCACTTTGCTCATTTCTTTGATACTCCTCGTCTCCCGAATTTCATTCTAAAAAACGCCCTCCTTCTTTCTTTTTGGGCCGGCGGTGAATAGGCCAAGAAGGTCATGTCTTCAGGTTGTGGAGGAGCATCTCGCGGGCATTCTCGAGGGCCAGCTCCGAAATCCGGCTGCCGGACATCAGCCGGGCGATCTCCTCGACGCGTTCCTCAAAATCGAGTTTCTTGACCGTGGTGAAGGTCCGATCTTTTCCGACTTTTTTTTCGATCCTGTAATGATGGGAGGCGAACAAGGCGATCTGGGGCAGGTGGGTGATGCAGAGGATCTGGTGATTTTTGGAAAGTTCCTTGAGCTTCTGGGCGATGAATTCGGCCGTCTTCCCGCCGATGCCGGAGTCGATCTCGTCAAAAATGAGAGTCTTCAAACTCCCTTTCTCCTTGCCGACGGCCTTCAAGGCCAGCATGATTCTCGACAGCTCGCCCCCCGAGGCGATCTTGCGCAGCGGTTTGACTTCTTCGCCGGGATTGGGGCTGATCATGAACTCCACGTCATCGATGCCGCTGTCCCTCGCCTTTTCGGTATTTTCGCGGGTCAAGCTGGTTGTCTCGATTTTGATGCGGAAGCTGGCTTTTTTCATGCCCAGCAGAGCGATTTCCGTCTCGATTTGCCTTTCCAGATCGCGGGCGGCCTTCTGCCGGAGGCCGGAGAGGCGGGCGGCTTGGGAGACATAGGCTGCCAAGGTCTTTTCGACATCGGATTCCACATGGGAAAGCTTGTCCTGGATCTGGGCCAGATCCTGGTGCTCCTGTTTGATCTTCCCCAGATAAAAATGAATATCCACGATCTGGGCGCCGTATTTTCTCTTGAGGTTTTCGATCAGGCTGAGCCGCTCCTCGACCTCCTCCAATTTTTCCGGAATGGCCTCCTGCTTGTCTTTGTATTTGATCAGGACATCGGAGAGATCTTGAAGGACGATGGCCAGCGGGCCCAGGGAATCGTTCATCGCGGAAAACTTTTGATCATACGCCGAAAGCTCGGCAAGGCTGTTTTGAAGCTTGACCAGCAGGCTGGCGATGGACGGCTCGGCGGCATAGGCGGCCTCGAGAGCTTTTTCGACAAGCGCCGTGATTTTTTCGGCATTTTTGAGGAGATGCCTCTGCCCCCGCAGCTCTTCCTCCTCGCCGGGCCGGAGGCCGGCTCTTTCGATTTCCTGGATTTGGAATTCCAGGAAGTCGAGCCGCTGGCTGCGCTCGCGTTCTTTGGCTTTCCATTCATCGCGAAGCCGGATGAGACCGCGCACCTCCTGGGCGGTTTGGGCGACGTCACTTCTCAGGGCCATCGTGCCGCCCGACTGGTCCAGATAATCCAAGTGGTTTTCCAGATGGAGGAGAAAAATGTGGTCATTCTGGCCGTAGATGTCAACCAGGTCACCCGACATCTCTTTGAGTTTCTTGACGGGGACCAGGACGCCGTCCCAATAGGCTTTTCCTGATCCTTCTATGGAGATCGTCCTGTGGACAGCCCGTTCCCGCATTTCTTCGTTCGGCACCGGCCGGTCTTCGAGCATCGTCTTTTCGGAAAGCCAAAAAATGGCTTCCACCGAAGCTTCTTCCTGTCCTGTCCGGATCAGGTCCGGCGAGCCTTTTTCGCCGCAGGCCAGACGGATGCTGCCGATGATGATGGATTTCCCGGCGCCCGTTTCGCCGGTCAGGATGGAGAAGCCTTCCTCGAAATTCAGCTGGAGGTCGTCGATCGTGGCCAGATTTTTAATTCTCAGAAATCTTATCATTCCGTCGCGGATTTATTGGATGATCTTGATCGGGACGAGCGCTTTTTCCATGTTGATGCGGCCGTAGCCGATATAATCGTCTCTCCCCTTGAACTGCGCAGCGTTGACATCGTCGGCCGAGTAGCGAATGACGTTCATAATATCCGCAACCTTCAGCCA
>JAPKZH010000033.1 GCA_026393905.1 Candidatus Aminicenantota bacterium | reverse complement strand
GGGTCTCTGCCGATCTTCGCGCAGAGCTTCTCAAGCTGAAAGGGGAGGAGCCGTCCTGTTCCGGCTTTTCCGTCGCCAGGCAGGTCTATTATCTGGGCAAATGGATCCGCCATTCGGGCTGGTACCCCGATCGCAGGATTCGCCTCTTCCGTAAGGACCACGCCCATTGGGAGGGTGAGTATATCCATGAAAAGCTCGTCGTGGCCGGCGAGATCAAAAAGCTCAAGGGCGCCGTCCATCATTTCACCTACCGGAACATCGGTGAACACCTGACTCGGATCAATCATTTCTCGGACCTGGGAGCCCAGAAGCTCTACGCCCACAAGAAAAAGTGCCGCTGGTATCACCTTCTCTTCCTTCCCTGCTTCCGGTTCACTAAATCCTATTTTTTAAAGCTGGGATTTCTGGACGGCTTCGCCGGCCTGGTGATCTCCGTGCTCAACGGCTATGCGATTTTTATGCGGTACGCCAAGCTGCGGGAGATTTGGAAAAAAGGAAAGCGCATTGAGTCTTTTCCAGATTGACGCGGGCCGGGAGTGGCGGGGAGGCCAGCGCCAGGCTTTGTTCCTGGCCCGGGAGCTCCGGAAAAAGGGCTATCCCTTCCAGCTCGTCGTCCAGCCCGGCAGCCCGCTCTATGAAAAAGCCTCGGCCGAAAACTTGCCCGTCCTTCCCCTCCGCATCAAGAGCGAATCGCACTTCGGCGCCGCTTTCAAACTCTCCCGTGCGATGCGGCGTCACGGCTGCCTCCTCGCTCATTTCCACGACGCCCACGGCGCGGCCGTCGGGTCTGTCGCCGCGAACTGGGCCAAAGTTCCGATCCGGGTCATTTCCCGGCGGGTCGATTTTCCGCTCAAGAAAAACTTGCTCTCCCGCAACAAATACCGGAAAAACGTGGACGTCATCATCGCCATCTCGGAGGGCGTCAAGGATGTCCTGCTCCAGGGCGGCATCGCCCCGGAGGTGATCGAGGTCATCCCGTCCGGGATCGATTTTTCGCCCTTCGACGAGGTCCAGTCCCGTGACTTCCTCCGCCGGGAATTTTCCTTTGCCCCGGACGACTTCCTGGTCGGGATCGTCGCCCAACTCGAAGACCACAAGGGCCACAAGTATCTCATCGAAGCGGCCAAGATCCTCAAGGAGCGCACCTCGAACATCAAGATCGTGATCGTCGGCAAGGGCTCCCTCGAACTGGAGCTGGACCAGCAGGCGCGGGAATTGCACGTAGAAGACCTCGTCTATTTCCTGGGCTTTCGCGAGGATGTTCCCCAGATCATGGCCTCGCTTGATCTTTTCGTGCTTTCCTCCTATCTGGAAGGGCTGGGAACATCGATCATGGATGCCATGGCCAGCCGCCTTCCGGTCGTGGCCACGGCCGTCGGAGGCATTCCAGAAATCGTCATCAACAATCAGACGGGGATCCTGGTCCCGGCGCGCAATCCCCAGGCGCTTGCCGAGGCCATTCTCAAGCTCTATCACGACCGGGAGTTCGGACGGCGCTTGGCCCAGAAAGGGTATGACATCGTCCACCAGAAATTCTCCGCCGAATCCATGGCCGACCGGATCATCGACGTCTACGAGAAAATCGCTCGAAGAAAGGGCCTTCGGCTCCATGGAAAACGTTAGGATCAGGGCCCTCAAAAATCACGTCGACTACGAAGCCTGCGTCCATATCCAGAGGAAGGTTTGGAGGCATGAAGACCTGCACCTGACGCCCGTCCATCAATTTTGCATTTCCGTCGAGACCGGCGCAATCCTTCTCGGCGCCTTCATCGGAAAGGACATGGCGGGCTTTGTCTATGCGTTCCCGGCTGTGTTCGGCAAGATCTTTTGCCAGCATTCCCACCTCCTGGCTGTGCTGCCGGCCTGCCAGGGCTATGGGATCGGGAAAAAGCTCAAATGGGCCCAGCGCCAGGAGGGCTTGAAGCGGGGATATGACCTCATCACCTGGACCTTTGACCCGCTCCAGGCCAGGAACGCCAACCTCAACCTGAATACCCTGGGCGCCGTCGGCCGGACGTATCTCCCCATTTTTTACGGCTGCACGCCGTCCTTGATGCTCGGCCCCGGCGTGCCCACGGACCGGTTTCTCGTCGAGTGGTGGATTCGGACGAAGAGGGTGGCTCAGAAGCAAAAGCAGGATGCCCACAGTCTTGACCTTGAGAAAATGGGCAAGGCCGTTGAGCAGAAGCCGGGAGGCGTTTATCCGCGCATTGCGCCGCGGCACCCGGTCCTATCGCTCAAAGAAAAACGGATCCTGGTCGAAGTCCCGAAAAATATCAGGGACCTTCGCCGCGATCCGGGGCTCATCGCCGCCTGGCAGAAGGCCATCCGGACGTCCGTCCGTCATTATTTTTCCAGGGGTTACCGCCTCGATGACTTTATCTTCGGCGACCGCTCCTTCTACGTCTTGAAAAGAGAAAGGACAATAGGATGACCATCGAACGCATCGATCTGGCCCTTCTCAAACTCCCCTACGTCCATTTTTTCGAGACGAGCTTCGGCCGCGAATATGACCGGACGTTTATCATCGTCAAGGTCTATGCCGGAGGCATCTGCGGCTACGGCGAGGTCGTGGCTTCTGAGGCGCCGCTCTACAGCTCCGAGACCACGACGACGGCCTGGTATGTCCTCAAGGAATTTCTGATCCCGCTCGTGTTCGAAAAATCCGTGTCCGGGCCCGAAGAATTTTACAAGCAGGCCCGAAGGTTCCGCGGCCATCTGATGGCCAAGGCCGGGCTGGAGCTTGCCCTTTGGGATCTCAAGGCCAAGCAGGCCGGCCTCCCGCTCTGGAAGATCTACGGCGGCGTGCAGAACAAAATCCCGGCCGGCGTAAGCTGCGGCATCGAAGACTCTCTTCCCGAGCTCATCGACCGAATCGGCGCCTACCTCGAGGAGGGCTACCAGAGGATCAAGATCAAGATCAAGCCGGGCTGGGATGTCGAAGCCTGCAGGGCTGTCCGGGAAAAATTTCCCGACCTGCCGCTCCAGGTGGATGCAAATGGCGCTTATATCCTTGCCGATAAGGAGCATCTCAAGAAGCTGGACGCGTTCGGCCTGCTGATGGTGGAGCAGCCGTTCCCTCCCTATGACCTTTGGGACCACAGCCGGCTGCAGAAAGAAATGACGACGCCGTTGTGCCTGGATGAAAGCATCCTGTCTGAAACGACGGCCCGCCAGGCCTTCGAAATGGGCAGCTGCAGGATAATCAACATCAAGGTCGGCCGCGTCGGCGGCATGGTCGAGGCAAAAAAGATCCATGACTTCTGCAGGGCGAACGGCATCCCGGTCTGGTGCGGCGGGATGCTCGAGTCGGGAATCGGCCGCGCCCACAACCTGCACATAGCCTCGCTTCCGAATTTCAAATTTCCGAACGATCTTTCGGCCAGCAACCGGTATTACAAGCAGGACCTGATCGACCCGGAGATCGTGCTCGAAAAGGGCGGATTTATCAAAGTGCCGGAAGGGCCGGGGATCGGCGTGAACCCGGTTGATGACCGAATCCGGAAGGCGACGATCCGGCACGAAACCTTCAAAAAATAAGCGGGGTTAGAACTCGCTTCCCGTTTTTTCAGTTACAAAAGATGAAAAAGACGATGGACAAGCTCGACATCCCGCCCGTACCGGAGTTCATCGAGCTGATCTATGACGCGGGCTGCAAGCTCTACGCCTGCAAGGCCACGGTGGACATGTTCAAGCTCAAGAAAGAGGACTTCTGCCCGCAGGTGGATTCCATCATCACCGTCGGCGATTTCTACGAAATTGCGGCCGGCGGCCTCATCATCTTCACTTGAAATAGATCTTTTCCTGATTTCTGAACGGTCAGTCAGGCTCCTTTCGATTTGATTTGGACCCTCCAAAAAGTTATATTTAAGCCCTGAGTCCTGGAAGGAGGGAGGAGATGTCTTTTCAAAAGCGACGAGCCTATCTCATAGCCGTTCTATTTTTGGGGTTTGGAACTTTCTGTCAAGCCGACCAAGCCGCGCAGGCGGCGCCGGCTCCGATAAAAATCGAGGTCAAGCCGACGATCCTCTTTGTTGAAGAAAATCGGATCCTCAAGCAGAGGCTGGATGTCGAGATCGTGAACTCCGGGCCGGAGACCTCCGGCGAGCTTCTGGTCAAGACGCCCCAGGTCACGTTCAGCATGGCGCTCGAAAAAATCGCGGTGGGAAAGAACGTCATTCCTGTCTATGTTCCCGACATCCAAAAACCCTCCAAGGCCTCCTTCACCGTGAAAGTCGGGAAGGAGATGATCAAGCACGAAATTCAGCTCCAGCCCGGGAAAAAATGGACCCTCTACTTGCTCCCTCATTCGCATACCGATATCGGCTACACCGACCTCCAAACGAGGGTGGCCAAGAACCATATGGACTACCTGGATTCCGTGATCGAATTCTGTAAGGCCACGAACGATTATCCCGATGAGGCCAAATTCCGCTGGAACATCGAGGTTTCCTGGAGCCTCCAGAATTACATCAAGAACCGGCCTGAGGCGAGGGTCCGCGAGCTCATCGACCTCCAGAAATCAGGCCGCATCGAGCTTTCCGCCTGGTACCTCCAGCTCTCCGACTGCTTTTCCCACGAAGAGCTTATCCGGGCCGTTCTTTATGCCAAAGAGCTCAGCCGGACATACGGCTTTCCTCTCCAGAGCGCCATGAACAATGACGTGACGGGGTTCAGCTGGGCCGTGCCCCAAATCCTCAGCCAGGTCTGGGTCAGATATTTCACGACCGGCATCAACGAGGACCGGTCGCGGGCGCCGCTTCGCCGGCCCAACCCGTTTTACTGGCAGTCTCCAGACGGCAGCAGGATTCTCCACTGGAACGGCGAATACTATCTATTTGCCAACTACGAACTCCTGATCCACGAAGGCTACGAGAAGAGCTTTCCAAAGGTCATGGATTATCTCGG
>JAPKZH010000029.1 GCA_026393905.1 Candidatus Aminicenantota bacterium | reverse complement strand
ATGACCACCAGGTTCTCCCGGAGCGCCGCCCGGTACTCCGCGAAGGACCTGGCCTGGATTTTTTGCGGCGCGTGGAGTTTATGGCCGAAGGTAAAATCCGCAGCCGCCAGCCCTTCCAGCTGAAAAGAGAGCGGCTGTTGGCCAAAGAGGCAGAAGATGTTTCGGACCGGCCGCGAAAACCTCAGCGATCCTGTTCCCCACTTCATCATCTTGGGGAAAGACATCGAGGCCAGGACCTGGGGAATGAACTTACTCAGGATCTCGGATGCGGGTTTACCCGGCTCGACTCTATTAAAACCCAGGTACTCGCCCTTCTCGGTCTTGACAACCTGGAGGTTCTCGACAGGGATGCCCTTGGATCTGGCAAAGCCGAGTGCGGCCTGCGTCGGCGTCCCGTCGGGGGCAAAGGCAATGGTCTTCGGAGGCCCGGTTACGATCTCTTCCCTGTCTTCCTGTTTGGCCTCGATATCGCCGAACACGATCAGCCGGCGGGACGTGCTGAACAGGGAGAGCGCCGCTACGGCAAGTCTTGCCGCCGCCAGCTCCTTCTGGAATTTCTCTTCGAGGTCGGCCAGGGCCATCCTGACATGCGAAGACGGGATCTCTTCAGTGTTGATCTCGAGCAGGAATTCCATCAGGCGCTCCCCTCAGAGCCCGTGTATTTCAAGGCGATCTGGTTGACCTGGGCCCGTATCTGGGCGATCATCTTGACTCTCTCCGTGACGCTGATCGCGCCCCGGGCGTCCAAAAGGTTGAAGAAATGGGAGCACTTCAGGCACATATCGTAGGCGGGAAGAAGAAGGTCCTTCCCGATGAGCTTGGCCGCTTCTTTTTCGGACAGGCGAAAATATTCCCGGAGGGACCTGACCGTGGCCTGGTTGAAATTGTATTCGGAAAATTCTCTTTCCTCTTCGAACCGAAGGTCCCTGTAGCTGACATCCTCGGACCACTGCAGGTCGTAGATGTTGTCTTTCTCTTCCAGGAACATCTCCAGCCTCTCGAGTCCATACGTGATTTCGACAGGGATGGGGAAGACTTCGATGCCTCCGGCCTGCTGAAAATACGTGAATTGGGTGATTTCGAGCCCGTCCAGCATGACCTGCCAGCCGACTCCCCAAGCGCCGATCGTGGGCGATTCCCAGTCATCTTCGTCGAAGCGAAGGTCATGCTCTTTCAAGTTGATGCCGAGGGAGACTAGGCTGTCGATATAGATACGCTGGATATCGGCCGGCGAAGGCTTGATGATCACCTGGAATTGGTGGTGCTTCTGGACGCGGTGCGGGTTTTCTCCATAGCGGCCGTCCTTGGGCCGACGGGAAGGCTGGACATAGCCTACCCGCCACGGCCGTTTACCGAGCACCCGGAAGAACGTGTCCGGCGTCATCGTGCCGGCGCCGACCTCGACGTCATAGGACGGAGCCAGGTAGCAGCCCTGGCCGGCCCAGAACTTCTGGAGGTTCATGATCAGGTTCTGGAGGCTCATGATTTCTTTTCTTTCTCCCACTTCAGAACCGGATTCCGGGCGGCGGTCGTTTCATCCAGCCGACGGACA
>JAPKZH010000152.1 GCA_026393905.1 Candidatus Aminicenantota bacterium | reverse complement strand
ATGATCCGGCTCCAGCATCGGTCCCTGCAGATCTCGTTGGGCAAGGGTAGTTTTAATAAAAAATGATCGTTAGAAACTACCTTGATTGGATCGGGAACGAAGAGCGCTTCCGGAAATCCTTTGCCTATAACGCACGCGACTCTCCCGGATTCCGGCGGATCATGATGCTCGACACCCACCGCATGGGACATCTCGTGCGCAAGAACAAGGGCGGTCCATCGGGCAATCGCCTCCTCGTTTTCTTTCGGATGAGTCTTGACCTCATTGGCAACCCAGGCGACTATTTCCTCCCCGAGCTTTGCATAATCGTCTGGGTTTGCATTCTTATTATTCCTTAGCGTGATGAAATCGAAAATTTTCGGGCAAGCTAAAAATATATAGCTTTTGGCTTTATCTTGAATTATTTCCTCAAATAACATGATCTGATATGTGCGCCTCGGCGAGCCAAACCCGCCGATCAGGTCGGGAAAAGCGAAGCCCTCTTGCCCGCTTGAATAAATTTTCGCTGACTTCCCAGCGCGCTTTAGGAATTCATCCCATCCTTGGGGGATGGTCCCTGGGACCCATCTCCCTTCGTCGAATTCTACGCTGAGCGCGTGCTGGTCCACCGCGTGGCCTTCCTTCCATCCCGTATTGAAGTTGACGATGCGCTTGTCCTCGCTGGACGATCCGAGGCCGGTCCAGTGGTCGTCATCGACATACCTCAGGCGCAGTTGAGAGACGGATTCGAAGCTTGTTCCCTGGACCCGCTGATCTCTTGCGATGCGGCGAACGATCTCGTCGGGGTCGTGGACGAACAAATATTTTTGGTTCGGATCCAGCTGCTCGTGGATCCCCTCGAATTCGAAGCCGCGGTATTTCTCATAGAGCGAGATCCCATCGCCCGGAGCCTTCTGCCCCTCGGGTTCTTTGGCCCCATCCCAGTTCGCCGGATAGTTCTGATCGAAAACACCCTGGTCTTTCTCCCATTGATCGGCGATGCGGTTGTTATTCTCGTCGGCCGGGATCACCATTTCCTTCTTTGCGGGCTTGCCCTCCAAGTGCGCCACCACCTGTTTCCCGCGGCGCAGGATCGCCGTGACCTTCAGCTTCCCGTAAGCCCCCCAATCGTAGGACCTGACGACGACAGTTTCGTAATCCAGGTATTCCTTGGACCGGGCGGTCTGGCCATCGTCAGAGACAATGAGATCCCGATTCTCGTCCTTCCTGAATTTGAGGTCATAAGAACGCTTGGCCTCGTCTTTTTTCGGGGCGTTCAGGCACAGCCCCGGCTCTTTGGATGTGTCGATCAGCTCGAACTTGAACTTCGCCTTCTCCGAAGTCTTCTTGCCGGACTTCAGGCGCAATTCCGCTTCAACGACGACCGGGATGCCCGCCTGCGTATCTTCATCCTTGCCGCCCTCCGGCATCCAGCTCTCGAAGCCCGGGAAGGGGATGATGACCGCATCGAGATCCGATGGACGGTGCAGCGTCAAATCGTATCGAATGATCTCATTGTAGACGCCGGGTAGATTTTCGCCGTTCTGTTTCTCTAAGGTATGGTTTTTGGTCTTTTCGCCCGACAAGTTTCTCTGGTCTGGATCGTAGGGTACGACCACCTCGCGGTTCCCTACCGCGCCGGCTTTCGTCTCATCGTTCTGAGTCTTCGTGCCCTCCTCCGTTGTCGTGACCCAGGATGACTTTTGCGTCACATTTTCATCATCAGGATTCGGAGAGATCCAGAGACGGATCTTGACCGGCTTCCCCTCATCATCGGCTTCCGGCGTGAGATTTATGGTCGCCGTCCCAGAGCCGCTTTTCGTCGAGCGCATCTGCTTGCGGCATCCCTTATAGTTCCCGTCGGGAGGGATGACTTCTAAGATGTGACGGCTTCCCTTGATGACGAAAGGCACCTTATCGTTTTCCCATTGATCGGCGTCGTTTAAGCGGGGTACCTGGTCCAGAGTGAAGGTGATCACCTCGTTTTCTTCGGATTCCCTGGATCCTGTGAGCAAGCCCCCCCCGGGGAGCCCTCGGCCCTTTTGGCTACTCTCGATCGTGATCGTCCCCGTCCAATAACTGTCGTCGAGGGGGACCGGCTGGTCGGCCTGAGACTGAGGCCGACGGGATGTCAGAGCCGAAGCGCCTCCCAAGAGGAGGACAGCCAGACTCAATCCGAGCCATATTCTTCGCATGGTTCCTCCCCGATATCCCCCCTCTCGACCATGATGGAATATTAATCTCGGCCGGACGGTGATGTCGATCGGCTGGGTTTAAGCATTTACTTTTTTGCGTCGCACGACCTTCCCCACATGCAGCTCGGAATCACTGCAGTTCGTCGCGAGATAAATGATATTCCCGACCTCGGGTCGAAGTCAAGAATACTAAACCTGAATGAGGACGACCTGAACCTTATAAAAAAATACAAGTTATCCTTTCTTCATGGGCGTGATCACCAAGATCAGCGCCACGACAAGAAAAATCAAAGCCAGGATCGGAAAACCATAAACCGCCGCCCGGCTGAGCGCCGAGGATTTATCTATTCGTCCCCTCTTGACCAACCGATCCTCCCAAGGTCCGCCCACAAGCATCATCCCCAGCATCGCCATGAAACAAGAGGCGATGACGAATGTGATTCCGGCCGAAACAAGGTTGATCTTCCTGGAGGCAAAGCCGAGCAGGACCTGGATGAATCCCATCAGCGAACCGATCAGCCCGGTGATCGCAAAAGCCGGCGTTAGAATCCTCCCTGCGCCGGCGCTGCCGACAAATAAAACCAGGACGATCGTCCCTCCCAGAACCACGAGCAGAGACGGCCAGTGGATGATCCAATCAAAGGGCGAGAAATTGAGGTAGGCCATGCCCAACACCGGCTTGAAGACCATCCACGACACGACGACGAGGAAAAGCAGACAGCCGAGAACATTTTCAAACCGCGGGGATTTGGCCTCCGCCGGGGCCGGATTCAATGCAGTTTCCCGGATATTCCCGGCCGGCTTTAAACGAATGATCTCGCCCAATTTCCAGGCCGGAACGGCGCAGATAACCGCCAGGACCATGCCATAGACCGTAACCAGGAAAGATGTCGCCATTCTCGTCGCGACCTCGACCATCCCGCCCGAAAGAGTGCAAAGCGCAACAATGAAATTCAAAATTGTTCCCAGGACGCCGGTCATCCAGGCATTCCGGGCGGCAGCCTCCCAAAACGCCATGGATTTTCGGACCGCCGCCGGCTCGCCCGGAGCGCCCGCCGCATGCTTGAAGGCGGCGACGATCTCAGGAATGGAAAAGCTCGCCAGGGCCAGGGTCAGGCTTCCGAGCAAGACAAAAAGCAAACCGCGCACGTTCATGAAGCCGCTGAATTTGCCGGAAAATACGACGGCCGCAACCAAGACGGCCACGATCAAAATTCTTCCCAAAATGAGGTACAGCCTTTTATTTTTTTCGTTCGGCATGTTCGTTATTCCTCCTCATCGATTAGTTCGGCAGTCTACAGGACGCTGCCGTTTTTTCCTAGAGTTTCCGGTAACATCATC
>JAPKZH010000627.1 GCA_026393905.1 Candidatus Aminicenantota bacterium | reverse complement strand
GAGTTGGAGGAAAAACCCGGAGACTATGAAACCCTTGTGACCGGGACAGAGAAGTTCTTGTCGAAATCCCGGCTGATGGTGTTCATGCTGGGCATCAAATTCTAAGCGTTCAGGATTGCCCATGAGGGCGGATGTCCCCGGTGAAGGAGGAGACCATCCGGATCACGGAAAAAACTAGGATTGATGCGCTGCTCAAGATGAGAGAGACTGGGCGCGGGTCAAACACGGCGAGGAAGAGATCGGCTATGCTTGGCTGACACCGGGTACGGACTGGAAACCTTCAAAAAAATTCCGGGAAAAGGAGTTGATCATGGCAAACTATGGGGCGTCTATTCAAAAATTGGAGCTTGAGACCGGCGCTATGTCCCGGGAGCTCGTCAACCTCGTCTTGAAGCACCTGCCCTTCGACATGAGCGTTGTCGACGAGAACGACACCGTGGTCTATTATTCGGACACGCCGGACCGCATTTTTTCGCGCAGCCCTGCCGTCATCGGGCGGAAAGTCCAGAACTGCCATCCCCCGGCGAGCGTTCATGTCGTCACGAAAATCTTGGAGGCTTTTAAGGCCGGCAAGAAGGATGCGGCCGAGTTCTGGATCCAAATGGGGGGAAAATTCATCCTGATCCGGTACATGGCCGTGCGCGATCAGAGCGGCGCCTACAAGGGCTGCCTCGAAGTCAGCCAGGACGTCACTTCGATCCGGAAGCTCGAGGGGCAGAAAAGGCTTTTAGACTGGGAATGATTGACAGGCCACCTCGTCCCGCTGGATGGCGGGGACGGGATCAGGCAAATTCTCCTTTAAAAAGGCGGCCGATTCTTATATCATACTATTACTATCTAGTTGATAAAGATTGAGAGATTTGGCTAGAATGGAAGGGACAGGAATTTTCGATAAAAAGGATCAGCCATGATTATTGCCGAGCTGGCGATTTTTCCGACGAGTGAAGGCGTCTCGGTCAGCCGCTTTGTCAAAGAGGCGTTGCGCGCCATCGAGAAGTCCGGCTTGAAAAGCGAAACGGGCGGGATGTCCACGACCATCGAGGCTCCCGACCTGCCGGCCCTTTTCCAGGTCATCACCCGCGCCCATGAGGCCCTGGTCAAGATGGGCGTCCAGAGGATCCATATCGACCTCCGGGTGGACCACCGGCTGGACAAGGAAGCTTCGATCGAGTCGAAGCTCAAGGCGATCGGGAAGAGATAACCGGGACCGGCTCCCAAAAAATTTCGGAGGACCCATGACGGACACAAGCGGATTTTCGGCCAACGCCCTGCGGATCTTGAAGGCCCGCTATTTCATGAAGAATGATAAGGGGGAGCTGCTGGACAAGTCTCCGGCCGACCTCTTCGGCCGGGTGGCCCGGACGGTCGCCGCAGCCGAGAAGACCCAGCGGGAACGGCACCTCTGGGCGCAGATTTTCTCCGAAGTGATGATGGCCCGGGATTTTCTTCCCAACAGTCCCACGCTCACCGGCGCCGGCCGGGACATGTGCCTCAGCGCCTGTTTTGTCCTTCCCATCGGGGATTCCATGGAGTCCATTTTCGAAACGGTCAAGAATGCCGCCCTGGTCCACAAGGAAGGCGGCGGGACGGGCTTTGATTTCAGCCGGCTGCGTCCCAGAGGAAGCTTTGTCCACCGGACCCAGGGAGTGGCGTCGGGCCCGGTGTCGTTTTTAAAGGTCATCGATGCCGCCACGGAGGCCGTGAAACAGGGAGGAACCCGCCGCGGCGCCAACATGGGCATCCTGCGCGCCGACCATCCGGATATCGAAGAATTCATCCTGATGAAGAAGGACGGCAAGACCCTCGGCAATTTCAATATCTCGGTGGCCGCTACCGACGAATTCATGGAGGCCGTGAAAAAAGGAAGCTCGTACGCCATCCATGATCCCTACCAGAAAAAGGTGGTCGACCGGAAGGAGGCCCGGAAGATCTTTCGGATGATCGTCGAATCCGCCTGGGCCATCGGCGACCCGGGCCTGATCTTCATCGACCGGATCAACAGAATGAATCCGACGCGGGCCCTGGGGCCGATCCAAGCCACCAATCCCTGCGGCGAGCAGCCGCTCCATGCCTACGAATCGTGCAACCTTGGCTCGATCAACTTGGCCAACTTTTTCGCCCCCGATAAAAAGGACCAGTTCGACTGGGACCGCTTCGGCAAGGTCATCGCGATCGCCTTCCGCTTCCTGGACAATGTCATCGATGTCAACAAGTACCCGCTTCCCCAGATCGAGGAGATGTCCAAGGGCAACCGGAGGATCGGGCTCGGGGTGATGGGCTGGGCCGACCTCCTGATCAAGATGAAGATTCCTTACAATTCCTCCCGCGCTCGAGCTTTTGCCGAGAAGATCTCGTCCTTCCTGCGAAGCCAGGCGGCCCAGGAGTCGGCCAAGCTGGCCAAGGTCCGGGGGAATTTTCCCAACATCGCCAAGTCGGTCTATAAAGGGAAGAGGATGAGGAACGCGACCGTCTTCACGATCGCTCCCACGGGCACGATCTCGCGCATCGCAGGCTGCTCCTCGAGCATCGAGCCTGTGTTCGCCTTCGAGTTTACGTCCCGGATCATCGATTCCGAGATCAAGGACCTCCATCCCTTGTACATGGAATGGAAGAGCAAGAACCCCGGCCAGGCCGTACCCGATTACTTCGTCGTCGCCCACGATATCGCGCCCGAAGGGCACATCAAGATGCAGGCGGCCTTTCAAAAGCACGTCGATAATGCGGTCTCCAAGACCATCAACCTTCCCCACGAGGCTACCCTCAAAGATGTCGAGCAGGCCTACCTGATGGCCTTTGACCTGGGCTGCAAAGGCATCACGATCTATCGGGACGGCTGCCGCGACGAACAAGTCCTGACCAAGGCCGGCGCTGCCGAAAAGCGGCTGCCGCAGGAGCGGCCCGACACCCTGACGTCGATCACCGATAAGATCAAGACCGGGTTCGGCAACCTTTACGTGACGATCAGCTTCTTCAATCAAAAGCCTTTTGAAGTCTTCGCCAGCATCGGCAAGAGCGGCTACTCCACGATGGCCGATGCGGAAGCCCTTGGCCGGCTGATCTCCCTGGCCTTGCGCAGCGGCGTCGACCCCAAGGAGGTCGTCAACCAGTTGAAAGGGATCGGCGGCTCGGAACCGATCTTCACCGACGGCGGCCTTGTCCATTCCATCCCGGACGCCATCTCCAAGGTCCTGGAAAGGCATTTTGGCCAAGTCAAAAACAACTCCAGGGACCTCTTCAAATCCATCTGCAAGCAGTGCGGGGCGACGCTTCCCGACGAGAAATGCCCGACCTGCCCCAACTGCGGCTGGAATAAATGCGCGTGATGAGTTGTGGAAAGGCTCTTGCTTCCGCCTCGGACGGGATGACGGTTAGGCTCTGGTTTTTTTGATGAAGGCGTGAAATTCTCCGTTGTCCTCTTTGACGCCCAGAAATTCGTGGCCGGTCATTTTGCACCAGGCCGGGAGGTCGGTCTTGATGCCCTCATCCGTGGCGATGACCTCCAGGACCTGTCCGACCAGGAGCTCTTTGATCTTCTCCGCGATCTTGATGATCGGCATGGGGCAGAGAAGCCCGGAGTGTTTTTAGCGAGGGGAGGAGCGGACTCCTTCCCGGGGCGCGGGGCGAAGGCCTTAATCTTTATTTAATTTATCAGAATAGTAAAATATAGGTTGGAAAACGCCTCCTTTTTTTTATATAATAGAAAGGCGTTTTTAGGGACGCTCACGGAGAAGCGAGAACGGCCATGGCCAACCTGAAGAAGGGACAACCCATCACCGATATCTCTGTCTTGATCGCCGGGAAGGCCGGCGACGGGGTGCTGTTCACCGGCGACGTCCTGGCCAAGATCCTGAAAAGGCAGGGCTGGGAGGTCGTCACCTGCCGGGATTTCCCCTCCAACATCCGTGGTGAAGCGACCAGCACCGTCGTCCGGGCGTCCCTGGACAGGATCTACAGCTGGGGCGACTGTATCGATGTCTTGCTCGCCTTTGACTGCCAGGCCGTTTTCAAGAACGTCCAGACGATCGCCCGCGGCGGCGTCGTCTTTTGTGACGGCGAAGGGATCGGGGCCATGCCCGATCCTCTCAAAAAAGGCAAGACCTTCCATCGCTTTCTGCTTCGGCAGCTGGCCAAGGAAAAGTTCGGCCAGGAAGTTTACAAGAACATGATTGCCCTGGGCGCGCTGAGCTATGTCCTCGACCTGGACACCCAGATCATCCAAGAGATCATCAGCGAGATGTTCCTCAAGAAAAAAGGCCAGGAGATCGTGGACAAAAACACCCAGGCCCTGATGCTGGGCTGGGCGAAGGCCGGAGAGATGATCGCCGACTCAGAGTGCCATGCCCTGGATAGAACGACGGACCAGGGCCGGATCGTCCTTTCCGGCGATGAAGCCATCGCCCTGGGCGCGCTGGCCGCCGGCTGCCGCTTTTTTGCCGCCTACCCGATTTGTCCGGCTTCGGAAATCTGGCAGTGGCTGGCCGTCTATCTTCCCCATTTCAACGGGGCCGTCGTCCAGACCGAGGATGAGTTGGCCGCCATGAACATGGCGATCGGGGCGGCCTATGCCGGGGCCCGGGCGATGACCTCGACGTCGGGGCCCGGAGCGTCGCTGATGATGGAAGCGTTCAGCCTGGCCGGCATGGCGGAAGTGCCCGTCGTCGTCGCCCACGTCCAGAGGGTTGGCCCGGCCACGGGAACGCCGACAAAGACCGAGCAGTCCGACATCACCCAGTGGATCTATGGGTCTCATGGAGATTTCCCCAGGATCGTCCTGGCGCCCGGAACCGTCGAGGAATGTTTCGAATTTACGGTCAAGGCCTTCAACCTGGCCGAACGATATCAATGTCCCGTCATCTTGATGACGGAACTGGACATGGGCCAGAACCTTCGCACGGCCCGGGAATTTCATTTCGATAAGATTTCGATCGACCGCGGCCGGCTTCTCAGCCAGGAGGAGCTTCTCGGCATGGACAATTTCAAAAGATATGAATTCGCGGCGGACGGGATTTCGCCGCGGGCTCTTCCCGGCATGAAGAACGGCCTCCACATGGTCGAGGGGAACGAGCACAACGAAAAAGGATACAGGGACGAGGACCCGGAGATCCGCCGGCGGATGATGGACAAGCGGATGAAAAAACTCCAGGCTGCTTCGAAAAACCTGATCGCCTCGCGAGTCTGGGGAGACCGGAAAGCGAAGGTCGGCATCCTCGGCACGGGCTCGACCTTGGGGGCGATCGTCGAAGCCCAGGGGCAGCTTGCCAGAAAAGGAATTCCGACGAAATTTTTGCAGCTGCGCACGCTCTGGCCGTTCCCCGTCAAAGAGACAGAGGCGTTCCTGAACAGCTGCCGGCAGGTCTTCGTCGTCGAGAACAACTTCTCCGGGCAGCTCAGCCGGCTCGTCAAAAGCCAGGTCGAAGGCTGCCCGCGGTTCAAAAATATCCTGAAATATTCCTCGCTTCCTTTCAAGCCGACGGATATCTCTCGAAGGATCCGGAGGGCGCCGCGATGAGAAACAAAGAAGATTATCATCTGGAAGACCCGGCCTGGTGCCGGGGCTGCGGGCTGTTCGGCGTTTTTGACGCCCTCAAGCGGGCGGCCGCCGCTCAGGACCTCGACCCCGAGCAGACGGTCGTTGTGACGGGGATCGGCTGCCACGGCCGGCTGAACAATTGTTTCCGGGCCTACGGCTTTCACGGGCTGCACGGCCGCGTTCTGCCCGTGGCCACCGGAGTGAAGCTGAACAATCCCGGTCTCCTCGTCGTCGGCGTCAGCGGCGACGGAGATGCCTATTCCATCGGTCTAGGCCATTTCATCCATGCCGTTCGGCGGAACGTGGGGATCGTCTACCTGGTTGTGGACAACCGAATTTACGGCCTGACTCAGGGCCAGTTTTCGCCGACGACGGAGATGGGCTTTGTCTCGATCTCTTCCCCCTATGGATCGAAAGAATTTCCGATCGACGGGCCAAGGCTGGCCTTGGCGGCAGGAGGAACGTTTATCGCCCGTGGGTTTTCCGGGAATGTCGCCCACCTAGCCGGCCTTTTTGAAAAAGCCGTGAAGCACCGCGGGTTTGCTCTCATCGAGGCCCTCAGTCCCTGCGTCACCCATAACAAAATCAATACGTACGAATGGTTCAGGAAAAATATCTATCTTCTAGAGGACGACTCCGGCTATCATCCCGGTGACAAGATGGAAGCATGGACGCGGCTTCAGGACTCTCGGAGGATTCCCATCGGCCTGATCTACCAGGAGCAGAAGCCGCCGTTCGAAGAGCTCGTCCTGCCGGATGTCCATAAGCCGATCGCTCGGGAGGGCCTCGGGGTGGACGTCCCGAGACTCGAAAAAATCATGGAAAAATTTCGATAATGGCATTATAGTAAAGAATTATCCCCTCGATTCCTGATGAGCCCGAACGGATCGATCAGGAACGAGGTATATGAAAAGGAGTTCCCGATGAAGGAAAAAATCGAAGCGGCTTTGAATAAGATTCGGCCGTCCCTCATGGCCGACGGCGGAAATGTCGAGCTTGTCGGCGTGGACAACGGAGTCGTCAAGGTCAAGCTCACCGGCGCCTGCGGCGGATGCCCGATGTCCCAGATGACGCTCAAAATGGGCATTGAGAGGATTCTGAAGAAAGAGGTTCCGGAAATCAAAGAAGTCGTCGCCATATAGACGATAGAGAGTCATTCGAGGCACGGGGTGCGCACGTGAAAAGAGTCTATCTTGATCATATCGCCGCAACCCCGCTACACCCGGAAGCCCTCGAAGCCATGCTTCCTTTTTTACGGGATCGCTTTGGGAATCCTCAGAGTCTTCATTCTGACGGTCAAGGCGTGCTTGAGGCCGTCGAGGAGGCCCGGCAAAAAGTAGCCGGCCTGATCCATGCCGCCGAGAGCGAGATCTATTTCACATCCAGCGGGTCGGAATCGAACAATTTCGCCATCAAGGGGCTGGCCCTGGCCAACCGCAGCCGCGGCGGCCATCTCGTCCTGTCGGCCGTGGAACATCTCTCGGTCTTGAATTCGGCCAAGAGCCTGGAAAAGCTCGGCTTCACATCCACGCTGGTCCCGGTCGATCGGACGGGGATGGTCCAGCCCGAAGATGTAGATAAAGCGATCGCCAAAGAGACGACCCTGGTCTCGGTGATGATGGCCAACAGCGAGGTCGGAACCATCGAGCCCATCGACGAGATCGCCAAGATCTGCAAAACCCGCAACGTGCTATTTCATACTGATGCGGTGGCGGCCGCCGGAAATATCCCCATCGATGTCCGGGCCTTGGCCGTGGATGCTCTCAGCCTGGCCGGCGACCAGTTTTACGGGCCCAAGGGCAGCGCCGCCCTCTACCTGAAAAAGGGCGTGCGCATCATCCCGTTCATCGAGGGCGGCATCCAGGAAGGCGGTCGGCGGGGCGGCACTGAGAACGTCGCCGGAATTGTGGGTCTGGGCAAAGCGGCTGAGATCGCCCAGGCTAAAATGGCAGAGCGGTCGGAAAAGGCCAAAGTCCTCCGGGATCTGCTGATCGATCGGCTGCCCGGCAAAGTGGACCGCGTCGTCCTCACCGGCCATAGGGATAGGCGGCTTCCTCACCATGCCAGCTTTTGCATCGAGTTCATCGAGGGTGAAGCGATGCTCCTAAGCCTGGATATGAAGGGGATCGCGGTCTCGAGTGGGTCGGCCTGCACTTCGAAAGCGTTGAAGGCCTCTCATGTCCTCCTGGCCATGGGGCTCGACCATGCCCTGGCCCAGGGGTCGCTCGTCTTTAGCCTCATCGACGGCAACACGGCCGAGGATATCGGCTATCTGCTCGATGTCTTCCCGCCGATTATCGACCGGCTGCGAACAATGTCTCCGCTCTATACAAAATATTTGGAGGAGAAGGGGAAATGATTTACTCAGAAAAAGTTATGGACCATTTTCAGAACCCGCGCAACGTGGGCGTCATTCCCGATGCCGACGGCGTCGGGCAGGTCGGCAATCCCGTCTGCGGGGATATGATGACCTTTTATATCAAAGTCAAGGACGACCATCTGACCGATGTCAGGTTCCAGACGTTCGGCTGCGGGGCCGCCATCGCCGTGTCCAGCATGGTATCCGAGATGGCCCTGGGAAAGACGCTCCATGAGGCGATGGACATCACCAACGATAAAGTGGCCGAGATGCTGGGCGGCCTTCCCAAGAATAAAATGCACTGCTCGAACCTGGGCGCGGACGCTCTCCATAAAGCGATCGAAGATTACGAGGCGAAGACGAAGCCCGGGGCAAAGGAAGCCGCTGCGGCAGCAGCCGCCAAGAGCCCGGAGGTCCATGAGGAGGAAGCCGCGTGCTGCTGTCCCTATTGCGACGGCCCGGTCGAGGGAATGGAAGAAGTTTGCTCCTGCCACCATTGCGATCTCGAGCTTGAAGAATGCCCGGAGTGCGGGAAATATACGAACAAGGCCGAAGACACCTGCGTGAACTGCGGCGCCAAGCTTCACAAATCTTAAGCCATGATCGACGACCCGGACAAGGAAGCGCTTTCCCAGAAAATCCGCGAGCTCAAAAAAAAGAGAAACGCGGTCATCCTGGCCCACAACTATCAGCCTGGGGAAGTCCAGGATGTGGCCGATTATATCGGAGATTCCCTGGAGCTGAGCCAGAAGGCGGCCGCCGTCGAGGAAGACGTTATCGTCTTCTGCGGCGTCCATTTCATGGCCGAGACGGCGTCTATCCTTTCCCCCCAAAAAACCGTTCTTTTGCCCGAGATCCATGCCGGCTGCCCCATGGCCGATATGATTACGGCGGTCGAGCTCGTCGCTTGGAAAAAGAATTATCCGGGAAGGCCCGTCGTCGGCTATGTCAATACCTCCGCCGAGGTGAAGGCGGAATGCGATGTCTGTTGCACATCGTCCAATGCCGTCAATGTCGTGAACTCTTTGGAGAGTCACGAGATCCTGTTTGCTCCGGATAAAAACCTGGCCGCCTGGGTGGCCCGCCGGGTCAGCAGGATCATCATCCCTTGGGACGGCTACTGTTACGTCCATAACAACATCCTTGCCCGCGATATCCGGGAAAAAAAGAAAATGTATCCGGAAGCGGAAATCTGGGTTCATCCCGAATGCCGGCCGGACGTCATCGACTTGGCCGACAAGGTCCTGTCGACCGGGAAAATGGTGAAGGAGGCCCGGCTGACCGAGACGAGGGAGATCGTCGTGGGCACAGAAGCCGGCATGATCTACAGGCTTAAACACGATAATCCAGCCAAGAATTTTTATCCTGCCCATGACCTGGCCTTCTGCGCCAACATGAAGAAAATCAACCTGAGAAAAGTCTATACGGCTTTGGAACAGATGATCTATCGCGTCCAAGTCCCCCCCGAGATAAGCCGAAGAGCGCGGGGGGCGATCGAAAAAATGGTCAAACTGTAAAGGAGGCCTACCATGAAAAAGATGACCGAAGAGAATCTCAAAAACGCCTTCGCGGGCGAGAGCCAGGCGCACATCAAGTATCTTGCCTTCGCCGATAAAGCCCAGCAGGAAAATTGGCCCAACGCGGCCCGGATCTTCCGCGCCAATTCCTATGCCGAGCAGGTGCACGCGACGAACCATCTGCGGACTCTGGATGGCGTCGGAAAGACACCTGATAACCTTATCGCGGCCGTGGACGGGGAGAATTTCGAGGTGACCGAGATGTACCCGGCTTATATCAAGATCGCCCAGGAACAGGGCGAAAAAGGCGCCGAGAGAACGACCCAATGGGCTATCGCCGCCGAAAAAGTCCACGCCGGGCTTTACCAAAAAGCCAAGGAAGCGCTGGCCAAAGGCCAGGACGCCGAAGCGACGCCTATCCATGTCTGCTCGAATTGCGGGTTCACCATGGAAGGAAGTGCTCCCGACAAATGTCCCGTCTGCGGCGTGCCCAAAGAGAAGTTCATCAAGTTCTGACTCGAGGGGGCGTCCACCCCGTTTTCGAATTTGGTCGAAAGGTTATAAATTGGCGATATTAATCCCGCTTCCCTCTTGGCCAATCAAGGGGGCAGAAAAAGGTCGTTCCCCCCTTTTTCTTTAAGGAGCGCACCATGAGTTTGAATGCGACATTAAAACCATCGGAGATCCTGGCCATCGCGGTTAAGGCGGAAATCGATGCGGCGTCGATTTACATCGGCCTTCAGGGCCGGGTGAAAAACGAAGTCCTTCTCCAGAAGCTGAAATTTCTGGCCCATGAAGAGGAACGTCACCGGGCCATGCTGGAAAGGCTGTTCGCCGACAGGTTTCCCGGCCAGGAGCTGAAGGTGCCGGACCGGCCGGACCTGCCGCTCAAGTCGGTTCCCATCGACGAGAAATCCTCGGTCCTTGATCTGTTCAAGCTCGCCCTCCAGAAGGAGAAGCAGGCCGAGGATTTCTATAAGGACTCGCGGAAAACCATGGAGGATGAGCAGAGCCGGAAGATCCTCGACTATCTCGGCCGCGTCGAGAGAAGCCATTACTTTATAATCAAGTCGGAGATCGACCTGCTCCAAAAATTCCCCGATTATTACAATGTCGAGGATTTCCACGTGGCCCAGGATTTGTTCCACGTCGGCCCCTAAAATTGTCTTATTTGTCATTGCCGGCCCTGAAAGGGCGTGGCAATCTCACGGGAGCAGGGGAAGGGATCGCCGCTTCGCTTCGCTCCTGGCGAGGACGGGGCTCGGAGGATGGATGATGGAAAGAGCCAAAGACCGGATCGTCAAGATCATTAAAACCCTGGAAAAGAAATACCCGACCCGCCGAACCTCCCTTGCCTTCGAAAGCCCCCTTCAGATTCTGATCGCCACCATCCTGGCTGCCCAGTGCACGGACGCCAGGGTGAACCAGCTCACTCCGGGCTTGTTCAAAAAATATCCGACGGCCGAAGCTTTCGCCGGCGCCGATCGAGCGGAGCTCGAAATGGAGATCCGTCCGACCGGCTTTTTCCGGAACAAGGCCAAGAGCATCATCGGGGCCGCCCAGAAAATCATGACGGATTTCGGCGGGCGCGTGCCCGACACCATGGCCGATCTCATCACCCTGCCCGGCGTAGCCCGCAAGACCGCCAACATCGTCCTGTCCTCCGGTTATGGGATAGCTGAAGGAATCGCGGTCGATACGCACGTCAGGCGCATCTCCGGAAGGCTGGGTTTGAGCAAGCAGATGGATCCCGAGAAAATCGAACAGGACCTCCTGGCCATCGTCCCTAAAAAACATTGGCTTGATTTCAATTACATGCTCGTCAACTACGGCCGTGACATCTGCCAGGCGCGCAAGCCGAAATGCCCGGAATGCCTGATCAAACACCTCTGTCCTTCGGTCAAACAGTTTTATCCTGACCTCAAGATCAAATGATCAAAGAAGCGATGCTCTACCAGAGTCTCGAAGCGGGGAAAGTCGTCTGCAACCTCTGCGCCCACCGCTGCCGGATCGCGCCCGGCAAGTGGGGGATTTGCGGCGTCCGGGAAAATCGTGATGGGAAGCTTTTCACCTATGCCTACGGTGAGGTCATCGCCGCCCATGTCGATCCCATCGAGAAAAAACCGTTTTTCCATTTTCTGCCGGGGACGACATCGTTTTCAATCGCCACCGTGGGCTGCAATTTTCGATGCCCTTTCTGTCAGAATTGGGAGATCTCCCAGGCTTCGAAGGAAGATTCTTCAGGCGGGCGCGGCCATAAGCTTTTGCCCCAGGATGTCGTCCGGGAAGCCCTGGACCAGGGCTGCCGGAGTATTTCCTATACGTACACGGAGCCGACAATCTTTTTTGAATATGCCTATGATACGGCGAAGCTCGCTAAGCAGGCCGGCCTAGGCAATAATTTCGTCACAAACGGGTTCATGACCGCCGAGGCCCTGGAAACGATCCATCCGTACCTGGACGCCGCCAACGTCGACCTCAAGGCGTTCCGCGAGGAGACCTATAAGAAGGTCTGTAAAGCCCGGCTGCAGCCTGTCCTGGATTCCATCAAGTTGATGAGGGCTCTCGGCATCTGGGTGGAGATCACGACGCTCGTCGTGCCCGGTATGAATGACAGCGAGGAGGAGCTCCGCGATATCGCCCGTTTCATCGCCGAGGTCGACGGCAACATCCCCTGGCATATCAGCCGCTTCCATCCGGATTATCAATATACCGATGCGAAGCCGACGCCCGTCGATACCTTGCGCAAGACTCTGGCGATCGGGAAAAAAGCCGGGCTCCGCTATGTCTACATCGGGAATGTCATGGGCGAAGGCGATTTTACGCTTTGCCCCAACTGCCGGAAAACCCTGATCAAGCGGCGCGGCTTCTGGGTGGATGAGAACAAGGTCAAGGGAGGCAAGTGTCCGTTCTGCGAATCACCGATCGCGGGTGTCTTCTCCTGATCCTGCCGAAACAAAGTCCTTGACCTGGAAATCGAATCCTTTTTTTGAGATAATAGGGTTGGCAAATGGAAAAATACATCATTCTTGACCATACGGCCGACGGTAAGTTCATGGCCTTCGGCCAGACGCTGGAAGAGGCTTATGCCCATTCGGCCCTAGCCGTGGCCTCACTCATGTGGGACTGGCAGAAAATCGAGAAACGCGTGACCTTCCCGATCGATGTTTTGGGCAGTGACCTCGAGCAGCTGTTGGTGAGATTCCTCGAAGAGATCCTCTATCTTCTGGACACGGAAAATTTCCTGCTCGGCGCCGTCGACGGTGTGAAGATCGAGAAAAAGCCGGAAGGGTTCGGGCTGAAGGCCTCTTTTTCGGGCGACCAAGGCTCCCATAAATACGAGATTTTTGGGAGCGTCAAGGCCGTCACCTACAATGAAATGAAAATCCGGCAGGACGACTACGTCACTATCCAGGTCGTCGTCGATATGTAGACGGCGAGAAAAAATCCTTTTGCGGCCCGGTTTCAATCATCCAAGCTGCTTATATTTTATCTCCTGGAAGTCCGGCAGGGAATAGACCTGGACTTTTTTTCCTCTCTGAATAAGAATCCCACCTTTGGATATCTCAAACCGGTCGTCTCTATTTGGAGCGCCAAAATCCTTAAATATTTTCAAGAGCATCATTTGGCGCCCTTCCAGCCTGAAGATCTTTAAATTTTGCCCGCGCCGATCTATCTCGGCATAGTAATACTCACTGGGATCAAGATAATGGAAGGAGACGGAATAGCCGTCCTCGATTTTCTTCCATTCGCCGAGATCCTCAAACTCGAGAGTCTCTGGGTTCAAACGGACGAGCCGATCCTTTCTTTTTCCGTAGAGTTCAATAATCCCGGCGGAATCCCTGTTGACCGGAAAGCGACTCCAATTCCAGCGCCAATATTTGTCTTCTTGGGATATCTTTTTGATGGCAATAAAAGCGTTGTCTTTTTCTTTGAGATAAATCATGCCGTTTGCACTGGTCAGGATAAGCATACCGTTGACATAATCGGTTGAACTCTTGTCGAGGAGTTGCTCTTTGTACTCCAAATTTTCCACCCGCCCGTCCTCCCATAAACGCAGCGGATGCTTGGTCGAATAGGAAAAGCCCGCCAGCCAGAACCTCTTTCCTTGCCGAACAGTCGTATCTAAGATCTTGGGCGGGCCCGAATCTCGGAAGAAATCATGCTTGAAGAGGATCCGGCTATTATTTTTTGTAAGAACGTCAACCAGGACAAGTTGAATTTCGTCCGGAGCACGGCCCGGTTCGAAAAGGGAAATGATATTTTCGTACTTGAACCGGCCTGAAAAACCCCAATTGCGCTTGCCCTTGAATTTCGGCTGCTGATAAATCATTTCTGTGGCGCCCGTGTCGGTATTCAGCCTGACCAAACCTTCGCCCCAGTGAAAAAAGTAGAGAAAGGGGGGGGCGTCCCAGTAAGAATAGCGATAAAAATCGATCATTAGCTTTGAGACACTGTCATGGTCATAGACTTTGGTGGAGATGTAGTTCGATTCGATCAACTTCTGGTCCTGGGTTAAATAGAAGTACCTCGATCCTCGATCGATTCCCAACCATACCGTGAGCGAGGCGCAAAGGATGCCCAGGGCGAGTGAGGGTGCGAGAAATTTGAAATATCTGCGGCCATAAATTTTTGAAG
This sequence comes from Candidatus Aminicenantota bacterium, assembly GCA_026393905.1. Classification (GTDB taxonomy): domain Bacteria; phylum Acidobacteriota; class Aminicenantia; order Aminicenantales; family UBA4085; genus JAPKZH01. Next base: position 8,378 of record JAPKZH010000627.1, on the reverse strand, counting down.
GGCGCACGTCGAATTTTTTGAAAGAAAAGAGCATGGCCAGCCCCAGCGGGAGAAGGATAAATATGGCGGCGAGGATCAAAATAAGAAAAGAGAGCCAAGATTCAGCCGCCCACTCAAGGCTCAGAAAAGTGCCGCTGATCTTCGACCAGGAAAAATAAGTGATCCCTGCCATCCGCATGAGCAGCCAGGCGATCAGAAAAAAGATTTCGTTGAAGACGACGAGAGCAAACAGAGACACCAGGCTGAGGACCAGGAAATTGTCCGACAATGGCGCCAGGCAGAGCGATATGAAGAAGAGCACGAAATAGAGGAAAGAAAACGAGAATACGGCCAAAGCGACAAAGTCTCTTCCCCCTTGATAATAAAGAGCGAGGAAGACGAGGTAAAAGAACAGGATTGAAAGCAATCGCGGCAGGACCTTGATGCCGAGAAGTTCGAGTCTTGAATAGGGAAGGGAGAGGAGATATTCCATCCCTTTCTGGCCACGCTCGGAAGAAAAAAGAGAGACGCCCAGGAAAAGGGCCCAGAAAAGCAAACCGCTTTGAAATGTGGGCATAAAAATGGCGACATAGGGTTGCTTGGGAATGATCCCGGCTAAGAAAATGACCGCCGGCAGGGCGATCATGGCGACCGCAAAAAAGAACGATTGAATTAGAATATCACGACATTCTTTTTTTAGCATATTCGCCCCCGATCAAAGCCTTGATGATCTCCCCAAGCTCGAGGCTCTGAAAATCATACGGATATTTGCGGCGGAAATCATCCTGAAAAGGATAGACAAAATATTCTTTTCCAACGACTGATTCTTTCTTGAAGACGAACGGAATCTCAGCTGGGAGCTCTACATCCGTGACGACCTTTTTGATTTTGGCCTTCAACGACTCGCTTTTTTCATCCAGGATAAACCGGCCTCCCTCCATCATCAGAACGCGCTCGGGAATGTTTTGGATTTCGGAAAAGGTGTGGTTGATCGTAATCATCGTCGTCCCGTACTTGTCGATGGCTTCGATCACCGCCTCCAGGAATTTTTCTCTGAGATAGGGGTCGACGGCATGGATGATTTCGTCGATCAATAGGACCGCCGGCTTCTGGGACAGGAGCAGGGAGAGATGGTAGAGCGTGCGCTCGCCCACGGAAAGGCTTTTGATTTTCTGGTTCAAGCTGAATTTAAGCTGTTGAAAGAACGACTCATCGGGATCATGAATGTGGAAGGTTCTTAAATGAAAATCCAGGCCCTGCTTCAAGGTCATGTTTTCGAAAAGACTGAGGCCGTCCGATATGAAGGCGATCTTTTCGCGGGGGACATCTTTAGCGTAAAGGATCTGTCCCTTATCCGGATGGATGACACCGGCCAGGCAGCGCAGGAGGGTGCTTTTTCCGGCCCCGTTGCTTCCGGCGATGACGACGGATTCCCCTTTCCGGAATTGGACATCGATGTCGCCCAGAGCGACCTTCTTTCCAAAGCGGACCTTTAAGTTGCGGACTTCAAGGACGTTTTCATTCATTGGCCGCATACCTTTCCATGAGATTTTTGATATCTTCGAGGCCGGCACCCAACATGAGCGCCCGGTCCAGGAAGAGCCTGAATTCATCCTCGAGCATTCCCCGGCGGAAGCTGTCGAGCTTCATGTTCTTTGTGTTGACCCAGTTGCCGCTTCCTCTTTTGCTTTCGATGAACCCTTCCTCCTCTAAAGTGTAATAGGCCTTTGCTACAGTATTAGGGTTCAATTTCAGGATTTTGGCCAGCTCCCGAATCGGCGGAAGCTGGTCGCCGTTTTGGAGCCTGCCCGAAAGGATTTCCAGCTTAATGGCCTGAATGACCTGTTGAAAGACGGGAACGGAGGAGCTGGAATCGATCGAGAATCGTATCATCTGGCCTCCGCACTCAATAAAGTGTATTAGTAAAATAATACAATTAGAGCGGTTTGTCAAGTATTATTTTAAAAATCTTTTCTCTTCAGTGCGGAGAAAAATTATCTGGGAAACGATCCGGAAACAGCCTCGCTCCCGATCCGGGTTTTTCACGCCGTTCCCGAGCCCCCCTTCTCGGCGGCGAAGAACTCGCTTCCCGGCCTCGATTTTACGGACGTTCGCCGGGAAGCTCAGATAACTTCGCCGGCCGGCTTCTTCCGAGCCGGCTGCCCTCGAATGAGGGCTCGGGAAGGCTAAACCCTCCATGGTCGCTTCAGCCGTCTCCGGATCGTTTCCCTTTTCCGCCCAGAAGGGATATAAAAAGTCTTTTTGATAGCCCGGATGATTTGATTGCGGAAATGGACTATAATTTTAGATGAGGATTGCCATGATCGAATTAAGACAAATCAACGATAATACCTGGGAGATTCCCAAGCATGGGGAGATGAAGGTCCCCGCGCTCATTTATGCATCGCGGAAACTCCTGGAATCCGTGAAGGGCGACCTGACGCTGGAGCAGGCGCGGAATGTCGCCTGCTTGAAGGGGATCCAGCGCATGGCCTATGTCATGCCCGACGCTCACCAGGGATATGGATTTCCTATCGGAGGGGTTGCCGCCTTCGACCTTGAGGAGGGCATCATTTCCCCGGGCGGCGTCGGCTATGATATCAACTGCGGCGTGCGCCTGCTGCGGACGGACTATATGGAAAAAGATGTTGCGGCGAAACGCAAAGAGCTGCTGACCGAGATCTTCAAGGCAGTCCCGGCCGGGGTCGGCAAAAGCGGCGTGACCAAGCTCAGCCAGAACGTCCTCAAGGAAATCTTGATCAAGGGCGCGGAATGGGCCGTGGAAAACGGCTACGGCACAAAAAACGACCTGCAGATGACCGAAGAGCAGGGGAGGATGAAAGAGGCGGACTGGAACCATGTTTCCCACCGAGCGCTGGAGCGCGGCCTCCCGCAGCTCGGCACCCTTGGCGCCGGCAATCATTTCCTCGAATTCCAGAAAGTGGACAAGATCTATGAAAAAGATGCAGCCAAGGTATTCGGCATCGATGCCGAAGGACAGGTCCTGGTCATGATCCATTGCGGGAGCCGCGGACTGGGCCACCAGGTGGCTTCGGATTACATCCAGTCCATGGAGGACAGGTTCGGCATCAAAGGACTTCCGGACCGGGAATTGATCAATGCTCCCATCCAATCGCCGCTCGGCCAGCAGTATTACAAATCGATGTGCGCGGCGGTTAACTATGCCTTTGCCAACCGGCAGATGATCGCTCACTGGGTGAGGGATGTCTTCAAGAAAGTGCTGGGAAGCTCGCAGGGGATGCGCCAGGTCTATGACGTCTGCCACAATGTGGCCAAGATCGAAAAACACCTGGTTGAGGGGAAAGATAAAGACCTCTGTATCCACCGCAAGGGCGCGACCCGGAGCTTCGGCCCGGGCCGGATAGAAATCCCGGAGGCCTATCGCGCCGTCGGCCAGCCGGTGATCATTCCGGGCAGCATGGGAACAGCTTCGTATCTTTTGGTCGGGACGCCGGAAGCCGAGGAGAAGAGCTTCAGCTCGACGGCGCACGGGGCGGGGCGTTTGATGTCTCGGCACGAAGCGCTGCGGCGCTTCCGCGGCGAGCAGATCCGGGATGAACTGGCTAAAAAAGGAATCGAGCTCCAATCGACGAGCTGGAAGGGTGTCGCGGAAGAAGCGGCCGGGGCTTACAAGGACGTCGATGAAGTGGTCAGGGTTTCCCACGAAGTCGGCATCGGCCGCATGGTCGCCCGCGTCGTCCCGATTGGGGTCATGAAAGGTTGATCGATAAAACAGGAAGACATCTCTATGTCTGCTGCGACTGCGGTAAAGGAGCCAGCCTGCTCGGAGAGACGCTCGGCTCCTGCTCTCCCCAGTTTGTATAAAGGCAATATTGAAGCAGGATTTGGAAATAGCTTTTAAAAGGCGGGCACGTGATCCGAGTGCCGCGGAGAGCGGCTTCAGCTTTGGCCGTATCGAAGAATCGGATGAGCTTCATATAGGGAAAAAAAGCCCTCATCTTGAGGAGGACTTTTTTCCAGGCCTGGCCCAGGCAAGGCTCGACCATCCTTAGCGCGATCATCCAATGGACCGAGATGAACCTTAGCCGCAGGTTTTTTTTATCGGGCCAGATGCGACGGAAATAATCGAGGGCGAGACCTATCACTTCGCCGACCGTGGTGGCCTTCTTTCTTCCCGCGCAAAGGTGATACGTCTGACCTTGGCTATCTTTCGCCTGGAAGAGGATATGGCAGATGGCTTGGCAGATATAGTCGACCGGAACAACGTCCAAAGGCACCGAGGAAGAGCAGGGAATGAACCTCACCAAACCCCGGGCTATGTATTTCAACGGGATATAAAGGACGTTGAAGGCCGAAGTAGCGCCGCTTCTTGAATCTCCGACAATAATGCTCGGCCGGAAGATCACCAGCGGCAGGTCCCGACACGCTTGGCGGAGGAATATTTCCGCCTCATACTTGGATTGCTCGTAAGTGTTGGAAAATCCCTGCCCGCAATCCAATTCGTCCTCCTTGATGATCCCGGAGCGATTGCCCGATATGAAGGCGGTGCTGATATGGGCAACGCGCTCGAGCCTGCCTGCCGAACGGGCGAGCCGGGCCAGCGCCATCACGTTCTTGGTCCCTTCGACGTTGATCTTTCGCGCCTCTGCCAAGGGCATCCGAAACCGGACGTTCGCCGCCGAATGAATGATGTGGGTCACTCGTGAGGCCAGTTCGTGATACTGTGCCTCCGACATTCCGAACCGCTCTAAGGTGATATCCCCGCGGACCGCTTGGATCCGGTGACGGGCTGTCTCAGGATCGACGGCGGGAGAAAGCGATGACAGCAATGTCTCGAGACGATCGACCAGGTCCCGGTCAGACTCTGCGCGGACCAGCACGACGAGGAGAGAGAGCTCGTCCTCTCTGAGGATTCTCGGGATGAGATTCCGGCCGACATGGCCGGTAGCTCCTGTCAGAAAAACGACTTTCTTGTTCTCTGCCGCCATGTTCGTTCCTTCCATGTCTCTCTTCTTCAGACAAAATATAAGCTCAACCGGAAAGAAAGTTGTCAAAGTTCTGTCAGGAATTTGTTAAGAATTTGTTAAGATTTCCCATGGCTCAGGCATGGCTTAAGGACCTGGCGCCGGGAGGTATTGGTTTACATCAGGCTGGGTTTGAGATAGATTGTCTTCGCCCCTGAGCTCAAAACTCCGCTCAGGAGGCAGGCATTGAAGAAAATGAAAACCCCTGCCTGTTATCCGATTTTATTCGTCCTTCTTTTCGGTTTCCTCTATTCGGGCGATCTCCTTTCTTCAGATAAAATCGATATCGTTGTTTTAATTTCGGCGGATGCGGAATGGAAACCCGTCCACGAACATTTTGCGCGATTCAAGCCAGGCTCGACCCCGTTTGGCGAAATTTTTTCGTCCGAGATCCAGGCGGATGATTTAAGAAAATCCGTGGTCTATTTCCATGGGGGATGGGGAAAGATCAATGCCGCCGCTTCCACCCAGTATGCCATCGATCGCTGGCATCCTATTTTGTTGATCAATTGCGGGACGTGCGGAGGATTCGAGGGATCCATCCGTATCAACGATGTCCTTCTTGTCCGCAAAACCGTCGTCTATGACATCGTCGAGCAGATGGGAGATCCCGAAGCCGCCTTGACCTATTATGCCACGACGATGGATCTTGCCTGGCTGACAAAGCCGTATCCGACTCCCGTCGTCGAGTCCATCCTTGTTTCTGCGGATCGAGATATCCGGGTCGATGACATCCCGGAGCTCAAAAAAAAATTCGGCGCCATCGCCGCCGACTGGGAATCCGGAGCGATCGCCTACACCGCCAGACAAAATCAGACGCCCTGCCTCATTCTCCGGGCCGTCAGCGATATTGTCGGAGTCCGGGGCGGCGAAGCTTATGGAGATCCCAAGCTCTTTGAGAAACGCACGGCTCCAATCATGAAGAATTTTTTGGATATTTTGCCCGCCTGGATCAAGGCCGCAGAGAAACTTTTTGGACCCGGAACCCGACCGTCTCGGCAGGCTCCTTTTATTTTTCAGCCAGGACCTTGACGCTCTTCCAGCCCCCGCCGGGCTCGAGGCCGGAGGATCGGCGGACGACGATCAAATTTTGCTGATTGCTGCGCAAGAGCCCCGCCACATCGACAAGCAGAGGTTTTCCGTTGGCGGCAAGGGTCACTTTGTTCGGGTCAACAAGGCTGCCGTTGATCCAAAGCCAGAGCGTTTCATTCATGGATTCGAAGGCCAGATAGACTTTTTTGCCGAACGGAAGCGGCGGCACATCGTAGCGCTGCCTGTACCAGGAGGCGCATTCATATTTATATCCTTCGATTTCCCAATGCTCGATTCCCGTTAAGAGCGACCGCCAACCTTGGCTGTCGTCAAATTCGAAGGCCTGCCATTTTTCTTCGAAGCCCCTATCCCGAAAGTCGGGCCGCCAGCGCCAACGCCGACCCAGCTCGCCGAGCCGGCGATATTTTGTCCCGAGAAGCAAAGCCGTATCTTCGCCCCCATATCCGCCGATTCTAAGCGGTGGCGGGGCGCCGGGCGGCGGGTTTTTCGGAATTGATGCGGGCGGCTCGGTATGAGGCTTGCGGGCTTCCGTGAGTGCCCGGAAATACGGCCACGGCACATTCGATCCGGTCCAGAAGCTTCCTCTCTCAAACCACACCCAAACATACTGGTCTGTGTAATTCAAAGCCTGGCAGAGCGAATATTCAAACTCCTCGGGCGTGAAATAATTCTTGAGGAAATCCGCCGGGTTCCAGCCCAGGACTGAGCCGTGGCCATCCAACCACAGTCCGAAACCCGCCTCATGATTTTTTTCGAATTTGTCCTTGACCGAGCTCGTCGCCTTCATTTTGTTTTTCATGAGGTCGCGGGCTTCGACAAAGAACGCTTTTGTCTTATAGCCGTAAGACTGCTCGTACCCGTCGATGATCCGGGCCTCGGGCTTGGCTTCGCTCAGCATGCCGTCGATAAAGTCTGGGACAAAGGCATAGGCCCCGAAGTGCGAGCGGCCGGGACCGTTGGCGGAATATCCAAAGAACCAGAGCATGTGGATATCGGGATAGACTTCGTTGATGGCGCGCATGACCTCCGCGCCGCGCTTTTTAGCCTGAGCGGCATAATCGGCCTGGGTTTTTGTGTCGCTGTATTTGACGCGGGTCCAGGCAAACGGCCCCCATTGAGTGTCATACTGTTCCGTATCGACAAAAAAGCCGCGGTAGCCGCCCTCCTTGGCGATCCGGGCGGCCGTTCTCCAGTTATTGATGACCACGGCATAGTCGTCAAAAAAGTCCATCGATACGGCCCCGGGCGCGGCGGCGATCCATACCCAGAGAAAGTTATCCTTAAAACGCTTGAATTTGGTGGCTTTGAGATCGGCGATGGAGTCTGCAAAATCCTCGAAGGCGAGCGGGTTAGGATCCATAACGCGGAGATTATAAGGCTCGACCTTACCGTTCTTCTTGGTGTAGACGTTGATGCAGATTCCGTCGAAGGGAACGCGCTCCATGGATTCGATGTTCTGGCGCACATAATCGGCTGTTCGGTTGTCGGCGCCTCCCGAGATGATCTTTTTCTCCGGCCCGACGACCTGGGTGAATGCGGGCAGCGCCATTAGAAATCCACTAAGAAAAAAGATCGTGTTTTTTATTCTAAAACGGCTCATCCCTGCACCTCCTCTGGAATCGATTCCCCGAAAAATAATATTACGCAAGCGCCACGGAAAGCAAATCGGAGAATCTGTTTGATTCTTCCGAGGGCGTCGGGTAGAAAGGAATATCAGGTGGTCCTCAAGATCGCCGTCGAAATGAAAGCTTGAAGATGATCGCGCTCGTCAACTGACGACTTTGTCGATGTCTTTTTCGGCGTAGTCCTCGAAGTTCAGGGCCATGACGAACTCGCTCTTGAGCATCATGTAGTGGCTTTTCTCGACCTTGCTCAAGTATTCGAGCATGCGCTTTTTTTCGGCCTTGACTCGGGGGGCAAGCCCGGCGTAGAAATTTTGCGCCGCCAGCTCGGACGTCATGGCCTGATAGAGGATATCGGTAAGCGACGAGGAGGGCTTGATCACGACGGCCGGGAGCAGCGCGGGATCCACGGCCTTGGGAATTTCGATGGCCTCGGGTTTGTACGTTGACTTGAATAAGTTGCGGATGACCTTTTCGTGCTTCTTTTCCTCAAAGGCCAGGAGGGAGAATTTTTCTTTGAGCAGCGGGTTGTTGACCCGTCCGGCCAGCTTTCCATAGGTTTTGTGGGAATCGATCTCGGCCCGGGCGGCCATTCCCAACAGTTTCTTCATTGAAAATTTCGAAAGGTTCATCGTTCATCTCCTTTAAGCCTTGAAATTATACGCAAAGGGGACAGATGAGTCAAAAAAGAATGTTCTTGTGTAAGCATCTCCCTCTA
>JAPKZH010000202.1 GCA_026393905.1 Candidatus Aminicenantota bacterium | reverse complement strand
GGGGCCGAAATTTCCGCCCGCATCAGGCCCTTCATCCCAGTCGAGACCCATCCATCGCAAATCGTCAATCAGCCGGCGCTCATACTCTTCGCGCGACCGCTCGACGTCCGTATCCTCGACGCGCAGCACGAACACGCCCTGGTTCTGGCGGGCAAACAGCCAGTTGAAGAGGGCCGTGCGTGCATTTCCGACATGAATGTAGCCGGTCGGGCTCGGCGCAAACCGGACGCGAATCTTCTCAATATTCATAGCGATTCAAAATATTAGCATCCTCCCGCGTTCAAAGCAAACTTTAGAACCTCGGAAGATTTCCTCCCCCCATCTCACCTCTGGCGTCCGCAATCCGCCCTTGACGTCTTCTTCGCTCTCAATCTGGGTTTTGGGCAGTCCTAACTGCACCTTAGGGCTTAGAGAATATTTCCGCTCCGTGACCTCCCTAGTGAGTCACCCGGCTCACCCGGGATTCGTCCATAGTTCATCCATTTCGGATATGAACAAGATAGCTAATAAGGAAAATCAAATTGATTAAGGTGAACAGCGCAAAGACGATTATGACAGACATTTCGGCGGCGAATCCTTTAGCCGAGGAATAGCCCAGAAGCAGCGTGATATTGGCCGACATGAGCGTTGAGAACACCAAGAGTCCGCCTCCCAGCACATACCCCAACTTCTTTTTCTTGAAAAGCCGATAGCCGCCGATGATGAGAGCCGGCAAACAAAAGGCGGTGTCAATGACATAGACTCCGTTTGTCGGCAAGCCCGTTTCGATAACATTGCCAGGAACGGTCCCGGCCACTAGGTTAGAAAATATTTCCTTGCCCCAAACGAAATAAAACAGGATGCCGGAAAGCAGGAGCAAGATCGCCGATCCTTTTCTGCTCCAGTTTTCCGTATGATATATTTTCTCGGCCAGATTCCTTTCTTGCGCCAGCGAGAAAATCAAGAAATAAATCGAAAGGCCAAGGACCGCCATATAAACGGGGAACATCGCATTGAAATGAACCAGGAACGCATAAAGAAGAAAGGAATACACGATAAAAAAAAGCGTTCCCATCCATACCAGATAGGCTTTTGACGACTTCTTATAAGCAAAAAATGCAGAAACGAGCAAAATCGGAGCCGCCAGCAACAAATCCGCCCAGTCTTGGGCCCTCGCTTGCGTCGCCCAATTCACGGTCTCTCTCGAATACGCGCCGGGTACGAATAACCCATAAACAGCCGTGACGGCAATTAAAACAAACAAAATGATTGAGCCCAAGAAATAGATTTTTTTCATTGTTGCTTAGCCATCGCAAAAAATCGTACTTCATAATAGAAAAGGCTGTCAAGACGGCCTGTGCAGGTCCTAAAGATAAAGGAACGTGAAAAGAACAGGACCGGGAGTCCCCTTCAAAATATTTCGCTTGACAAACCAAAGATAAATGTAGATATTATAAACTAGTTTATATTATAAACTAGTTAACAGGAGCTTCTTATGGATACGGACCTCAAGAAAGTCGAGCGTCGAACGATCCAATATTGGTACGAAGACGGTATTTGGGAGATGGCGTTCGGTGTGATGGTTTTGTTTCTGGGAATTTACCTCCTCGGGTACGCCTTGATTCCTGCGAAATCCTTGTGGCGCGGCCTCTGGTCGATCGGCACGCTGCCCGTTTTCATCTTTGGCGTCCGTTTCGTCGGCCGGACCGTTCGTCTG
>JAPKZH010000491.1 GCA_026393905.1 Candidatus Aminicenantota bacterium | reverse complement strand
TGAGGTTTCCGCGTATCCTAGAGCTCGTGTTTATTTAGACGGAAATCCCTACTTGGAGAAGGGGATTCCTCTCGAGGTTACCACCGGGCGGAAAAAGCTGAAAGTAAGAGTCGGACCGCATAAAATTGAATTCGTTTCCTTGAAATCGAAAGAAAAGCTCGCTACGGATATTACGGCGGAAACGGGAACAAATATTTGGGCCTATGCGAATTTTAGGGCCGGTAAGGTCGAAATTACACAAAAAAAATAAAGGAGCCGGCTTCGGCTTGAGAGCAGCTCATTCTTCCAGCTTCCTGCGAATTGGCCGCAGCGGTAAGACTTGGATGGATAGACACTACGAATCCTGGACCAGAGACGCTAAGGTGTTTATCGGCAGGCTCTGGTATCGTATCGCAGGTGATTCCCGCGAAACCGACTATGGAAGTGGAAACGCTGTCATTGGCATTCGAGGCTGACCGCCGTCACGAGACGACCGCGGCGTGTCGATGATCTAGGAGGGGCAATTTTGAGGAAGCGGATAGATTTCGGGAGATGGTCTACTCAATCGTAGGTTTCCCCGTATTCATGTTCATGTGGACCCTCTTCTTCTGTCCCCCCTTAATCTCGAGATCAACCTGATATTTCTTTGTCTTGTCCCTCGACTGAAATTCAATGACATGCCTTCCTTCTTCAAGAGTCCACGGTTTTTGAGGTGGGACGCTGAAAATAAATACCGAATCAATATAAACCTCGGCATAATCGACAGCACTAATGATGACCGTCGCGTTTGGAATTTTCGTAAGGGTAACGGTCCGATTGAAATTTCTAATAAACGATTGAGATAGGTCCTCGGGCCGATACCCTTCCTTTTCCAAGCGGACCTTGTGAGGTCCAGCCATAATATCTTTTTCTTGAGGTGCAGGGCCCCAGGGCTCTCCGTCAACATAGATCAGAGCTCCCGGAGGATTAGAATTAATCGTCAATTTTACCTGCAGCCGTCGGAGAGTGACCTTCAAGGCCGGATTCTGACCCGGTTTAAGGTTGAGCGGCTCCCCATGCGGCTCCCAGCCTCTCCCCATTTTCAAGCTGAGCTGACAATCGCTCTTGGTCAATTTAACTGTAGTAGGTGTTTTTCCTTGAAAAACCTCATCAATCCGGACCTCAGCGCCCTCAGGTTCAGTGATGATTTCGATGAAATAAAACTGTTTCATTGTATATTCTTTGGATATTTTTTCGCCAGCCCCGATCTGCACATCATCGTTGACGTCTTCACAATCAGGATAGCTGACCCTGATTCGATAACTTCCCGGGGGGAGATCCAGGCTGGCCGGAGTGAGCTTCTTGAACAACTTTTCATCGACATAGATATTCGCTCCGCTGGGTATCGAAGAGATAGAGAAGACACCCATGGGAGGCGGTTTGTTGTCAGTATCACTAACCTTGTTATCCTCGCTAACTTTGTTATCCTTGTTAACGATGGTCTTCTTGTTACCATTGTTATTCGTGGGCCGTAAGAATAATATTATAATTCCGATCAAGATGATGACCGCCGCCAGGGAAGCAACCGGGATGATGAGCTTGTTGATGAGCTTGGCCAGCCGTGACTGAGGAATGGCCGCACTCCACTGCTTCTTGGGATCCGGAAGGAGTTTTTCGCTTGTAGGATGTCCCTTTTCAATCCTGCTGATCTCTTCAATGATATCGTCACAACTGGAGAAACGTTTGTTCTTGTTCTTCTCAAGACATTGCAGGATTAGAGCGCTGAGGTCTTTTGGTATCTGCGGGTTGATGCTCCGGGGATCGGGCGGCGATTCCGTTTTGTGCATCATGGCTACCTTGAGGGGTGTATCCGCTTTAAAAGGGACGGTTCCCGTCAGGAGCTCGAACATGATCACGCCGAGGGAGTAGATATCCGACCTGCTATCCAATTCTTTCCCTTCCGCTTGTTCTGGAGACATGTATTCGGGCGTCCCGATCAGGACGCCCGCTTCCGTGATTCCCGCGGTCTTGCGTGACTGGGCAATCCCAAAATCCATGATCCGGGCTTCTCCGCCGCGGTCGATGATAATATTATGGGGTTTTAGGTCCCGATGGACGACTCCCAAACGATGGGCCTCGGCCAATCCCTTACAAATTTGCCTGGCAATGAGCAACGTCTTTCCCACGCTGACCTGCCCGAGGCGCAGGATGGTGCTTTTGAGGTCTTCGCCCGAGACGTATTCCATGGTGATGAAATACACTCCCCACTCATTGACGATATCATACATCCGGCAAACATTCTGATGAGAGATTTTTCGGGTCAACTTCAACTCATTCCTGAAGCGCTCGATGGTCTTCTCATCGGAAGCGATCTCGGGTTTAAGAACCTTGATGGCAATCTTTTCGTTGATTTCCTTATCGAGAACCTTATAGACCGTTCCCATCCCGCCCCGGCCGATCTCCTCGATGATCTGGTATCTTCGGGCAAAAATACTTCCGATACTCAGGTCCGCTTTGGGCCTATAGAAAGGCATGGTGGCCGACAAGGCATCTTTGGAGAAAATAAGCTTTGTCCCGCATTTTTTGCAGTAAGCGTACTGCGGGGGATTCTCAAAACTGCACTTGCTGCATTTCACGGTATTCTTCCCCGGAAATCATTCCGCCGATTTTATGTTTTTAGTTATGATATCAACTCGACGGCCTGGAGTCAAATGGACTAGGATCTGCCCGTCAATTTGGAGGGGAATCAAGGCAAGAAAATCCGCAAGAATAAAACAAATGGAGGGGAAAAGCAGAGGGCAGGAGGAGCGACTAGCGGTCCGCCAAAATTAGGAAGGAGAGACAAGAAAAGAAAAAATGGAGGGGAGGCGAGGTGACATCCTACCGGAAAATCATCCAGAAACCCATCTCTTTATCGAGAGTAAAGCTCTTTGAGTTCGGCGAGAGGGTCGTCAAAATCGAAATTGAAAAGCTTTGGATTTTCCCCGATCACGGCTGCCGAAAAAATAGAGAATACATAATTATAGGTCTCATTAGGAATTTTGTTCACGTACTTATCAAGGAACTGCCAAAAGTTGCGTTCCTGCGGATTTTTCGGCATCTGTCTGATCATTTCGATGACCCTATTTTCTCCCCAATTATAAGAAGCGATCACCAACAATCCGGACGCTTGGGCGTCGGTATCATAGATATAACGTAAATAACGAGCTGCGGCCATCGTGGATTTCTTGAAATCGTGACGCTCGTCCTTCGGATCATACTTGGGCTCGCCGACCAAAGGACCAACCTGGAGACCGTACGCTTTAGCCGTCTCCGGGATGAACATCCACATCCCTTTCGCATAGCCATACCTGGTCGGGGGGCTACATTGTTTCGTATCAAACACACTTTCTTGGAGGGCGATATAAAAAAACTGAGCCGGCAGTTTTTTCCTGGCCAGCTCGTAGGTAATATCACGCTCATACTTATTATTTTTTGCCAGGGCGATGGCATTGGCCAGTAGCCGTGTGGACTGCCATTTCTTGATATACTTCCTGACTTCTTGGACAAATCCCGGAGGCAAGTTGAGCTCACACTCGCCGAAAATGCTGGCGACCTTAAGAATTAGTTTTTCATCTTCGCTCATCTTTTTCTTGTAGACACCCAGCTTTTCGACGAGCTGATCGTAGTCTCTTTTCCTCTCATTGTAGTTATTTTCCACCTTTTCAACTTCCTTGAGGTCCTGAAGTTTTCCTGCCTCCGTCAGCTTTGTCCTCAGATCGGCGATGTTGAGCTCCAAGTTTTTCTTTTCATAAAAGAAGCTGATGGCGATCTGCCTCTGTTCCCGGATCTTTTTCTGTTGAAATACGGCATACGCTGCCGTGAGGACCAACAAGACGGCAATGCCGGCGATGATCTTAACGTATTTCGATTTTTGTCTCTTCTGGAGGCGAAGGAATGCCTGCCGTATAAACAGCGTGTGTTGTCCTATGTTCTCCGCGGGTGACTTATCGAAATAGCGCTTGACATACTGGGTGACAGAGGCCGGTTTCTCCTCCAACGTCGCTTGGCTTCCGGGGACCTTCTCTTCTTCGAAGAAAAGCATCGGACCGCTCAAACCAAACTCAATCAGGGTCGGACGGGTGAGCGGCAGTCGGTCGATTTTATTCCCATCGACAAAAGTGCCGTTGGCGCTGTTGAGATCGCGGATCCACCAGCAGCCTTCTCT
>JAPKZH010000241.1 GCA_026393905.1 Candidatus Aminicenantota bacterium | reverse complement strand
CGTCGCGGAGGAAAATGCCTGTCGTTTTCTGGATCAGCGGTGACTCCGCCCGTTCCAGGCGACTGATGACCTCGCGGAGCGGCCAAACGGACTTGCGGACGAAAATCATATCCCGCTTGAGGATATGGAGCCCATGCAGTGTATCCTGCTTAGGATTAGCGACGAGTTCGTCCTCAAGACACTCGATCTGCTCACCCTGTTTCTCGAGGACGAGGAAATAATCGTCCACGATGGCGTCGATCAGGGCATAGGCCAGGTAATCCGGGCCCATTTTCCGGATGCGGCCTTTCCCCCGGCGAATGCGTTCGCGCACGGGATCGAAGGTATCGCCCGGCCGCTCTTGGAAGGAGAGGACGAAGTTCCGCCCGAAGGCGAGGCTCATCTGCTCGGTGGCGACCTCAGGGCTATCGTTTCCGATTTCGATCATCTTCAAGACGATATAGATGGCATCTCCCAGGTCTTCCATTTTCGGCCGTTGCGAGGTGTTCATGATATCCTCGAGGATCAAAGGATGAAGCCCGAAATAGCCGCCGAGCTTTTCCACCACCTCTGCGTCATGGACGCCGTCGACATTGATCCACGTCACCGTGGATGTTTCCCGGAAGGGGAAACATTCCTCGATCGTCTGCACTTCCTTCTCGAGTAAGTTATCGCCATCGTAGTCGATAACGGTGATCCGGGTCTTTTCGATTTTTTGCTCACCGATATGGACGAGGCTTCCCGGCGAGAGGCCCGATTTTTTCGACCGCTTGCTTATAAGCTTTGCCATGGATAGCAGCATTCATGATAAGTCATTGAAATCCTCCCCCCTCTTTTAAAGGGAGAAATGGGTGAATCCATAGAAGGCCTTTCCAGCCGCCCTGTTCTTCCTTCCGTATTTGTCTCTGCAAATAAATTACTTCAAACGCGCTTCGGCGACCTGCCAGTCAATGATCTTAAAGAAGGCCTCGATATAATCCGCCCGTTTCAGCCCGTAGTCCAGCATGTAGGCATGCTCAAAGACATCCAGGACCAGGATGGGCCTGCCGCTGGCCGGATGAGAGACATCGTGCTCGTTGATCCAGAAGTTGATCAGCCGGCCGTTGGCCGGGTCCTGGTAGAGCACCACCCAGCCGATGCCCCTCATGGCGCCTGTGGCCTTAAAATCCTTTTCCCAGAGTTCGTAGCTTTCGAAGCTTTCGACGATGGATTTGGCCAACTTTCCGCCCGCATCGAGGCCGGGCTTCCCTCCCAGGTTTTCAAAATAGTATTCATGGAGCCGCATGCCGTTGAACTCCCAACCCAGCCGCCGTTTGAGCTCGGCATATTCCGGCGCCGCCGTTTTGCCGTCCTTGAGCACCTGGGCCAGGGCATCCAGCACCTTGTTCGTGTTTGTCACATAGCCCTGGTACAGGGTGAAATGGTTCTTGAGCATGGTCTCGCTGAACCCTGGAATCCCTATAAGCTTTGCATAATCTTTGGCCGTGTATGGCATTGTCTTTCCCTCCTGAATAATCGAGGCGAGCGAAGGGACGGCTGCGCCCGAAACGAGCGCCGCTCCGCCGAGGCCCGCCAGCTTCATAAATTCCCGCCGTCTTAGCATTCTCATCATCCTCTAATAAATAATATATTAATCACCTTTTCCGTTGCGAGGAGCGAAGCGACGAAGCAATCTTACGGGATTCCCCGGGAGATCGCCACGACATCTTCGATGTCTCGCAATGACCACTCCTCCCTACTGTTTTCCTCCGGCCTTCTCTTTCTCAGGCTTCTCCGGCGCCGGCTCCTCCTCGAGCAGGCCTACTTTCTTACGGATGTCGTGATCGAGCTGGGCGGCCAGATCTTTATTCTCCTTGAGCAGCTTCTTGACGTTTTCCCGCCCCTGACCGATCCGCTCGCCTTTATAGGAATACCAAGTCCCGGACTTCTCCAGGATTCCGTAATCCTGCCCGCAATCGACAAGGTCCCCCTCCCAGGAGATTCCGTATCCATAGATGATATCAAACTGGGCTTCCTTGAAAGGCGGGGCCATCTTGTTCTTGACGATCTTGACCTTGACCCGGTTGCCGACGACGTTATCTCCCTCTTTGAGAGACGTCAACCTGCGGATATCGATGCGCATCGATGCATAAAATTTGAGGGCACGGCCGCCCGTCGTCGTCTCGGGGTTCCCCAGGAAAAAGCCGATCTTCTCCCGCATCTGATTGACGAAGATAAAGCAGGTCTTGGAACGGCTGACAATGGCCGTAAGCTTCCGCAGTGCCTGGGACATCAGGCGGGCCTGGAGCCCCATGTGGGCATCCCCCATTTCACCCTCGAGCTCGGCCTTGGGAACAAGGGCGGCCACGGAATCGACGACGATAACATCGACGGCGCCGCTGCGGACCAGGACTTCGGCGATCTCAAGGCCCTGTTCCCCATAATCCGGCTGAGAGATCAGGAGGTTATCGACATCGACGCCGACTTTCGCCGCATAAGTGGGGTCGAGGGCGTGCTCGGAGTCGATGAACGCCGCCTGTCCGCCCCGCCTCTGGGCCTCGGCGATGACATGGAGGGCCAGCGTGGTTTTGCCGGTGGCTTCAGGGCCGAAGATTTCGACAACCCGCCCCCTCGGGAATCCTCCGATCCCCATGGCCAGGTCAAAGGAAATGGAGCCGGTGGGGATGGCCGGCACCTTCATGGCGGCTTCTTTCTGGCCGAGCTTCATCACGGCGCCTTTCCCGAATTGTTTCTCGATCTGGGAAACGGCGGCCTCTAAAGCCCGGTTTCTTGAAACATGCTTCTGTTCGGCATCGTCATCTTTCATATCTTCCTCCTCGGCATCGTTTTTTCAAACCTATGATTAAACGACGAAAAAATCCCGGCTCTTACTTATTATACTCATAAAATCCTTTGCCCGATTTGCGGCCCAGGTAGCGGGCGTCCACCATCTTCCGGAGCAGCGGGCAGGGCCTGTACTTGGTATCCTTGAATCCCTCGTACAGGACCTCCATGATGTAGAGGCAGACATCGAGACCGATCAGGTCGGCCAAGGCCAGCGGCCCCATCGGATGGTTCATGCCCAGCTTCATCACGGTGTCGATGGCTTCGACCGTGCCGACTCCTTCCATCAGGGCATAGACCGCCTCGTTGATCATCGGCATCAGGATCCGGTTGGCGATAAAACCCGGGTAGTCGTTGGCTTCCACCGGGACCTTGCCCATTTTCTCGGCCAGCCCTTTGACTGCGGCAAAAGTCTCGGGCGCGGTGGCGATGCCCTTAATCAATTCGACCAGGGTCATCATCGGGACCGGGTTCATGAAATGCATGCCCATGAACTTCGAGGGCCGGCTGGTCAAGGCCGCCAGCCGGGTGATCGAAATGGACGACGTGTTCGAGGTCAGCAGGATCTCGGGCGGAAGAATCTTGTCCAAGGCGGTCAGCACTTTTTTCTTGATCTCGAAATCCTCAAACACGGCCTCGACGACGAACTCTGCGTCTTTGAAATCCTCAAGGCCCGTCGTTCCCTTGATCCGGCTCAGGATGGTCTCCTTGGACTCCGCGATCTTCCCTTTTTCGGCGAGCTTGGCCAGGCTTTTGTCGATCGTTTTCAAAGCCCGGGCCAGGTATTCCTCGGCGACATCATGGAGGATGACATCGAACCCGGATGCGGCAGCAACCTGGGCGATTCCGGACCCCATGGTTCCTGCCCCGACAACGCCGATCTTCTTGATATTCATGATCCCTCCTATCCGAAGCTAGGCCAGTTCCACGGCCATGGCCACGGCGTCTCCGCCTCCCAGGCACAGGGAGGCGATGCCTTTTTTCAGCCCTCTGTGCTTCAAGGCATAGATGAGCGTCGTCAGGATCCTCGCGCCCGAGGCCCCGATCGGGTGGCCCAGAGCGACGGCCCCTCCGTGGACGTTGACTTTTTCCTTGTCCAGCTTGAGCTCTTTGATGAGGACGACGAGCTGAGAGGAGAACGCCTCATTGATCTCGAACAGGTCGACTTCCTGGAGTTTCCAGCCCACGTTGGCCAGAAGCTTCTCGACAGCCCCCTTGGGCGCATACATGACCATAGACGGCTCCACGGCGTTGGTCGTCGCACCCAGAATCCTGGCCAAAGGTTTCAATCCCTTGTTCTTGACAGCGTCCGCGGAAGCCACCACGACAGCCGCGGCGCCGTCATTTAAAGTAGACGCGTTTCCGGCCGTCACAGTCCCATCCTTCTTAAAAACCGGCTTGAGCTTGGCCAGCCTCTCGAGCGTAGCGTCCTTGCGAGGTCCTTCATCCACGGCAAAGAGAACGGGGTCGCCTTTTCTCTGGGGGACTTCGACAGGGACGATCTCGTCCTTAAAATAGCCTTTTTCAATAGCATGGATGGCTTTCAAGTGGCTCGTCGCGGCAAAAGCATCCTGCTCCTCGCGGGTCGCCCCGAATTTTTCGGCGACGACCTCGCCGGTCATGCCCATGTGGATATTATCGAAGGCGCACCACAACCCGTCCAGGATCATGGAGTCTTTGATCTGGACGTCTCCGAATTTGATGCCCTCCCGGAGACCCCAAGCCAGATGCGGCGCCTTGCTCATGCTCTCCATGCCGCCGGCGACAATAATATCCTTCTCTTCAAGCCAGATCGCCTGGGCGGCGAGCACGACGGCCTTGAGCGCCGAGCCGCAGACCTTGTTGACCGTAAAACAGCTGACGTTGTAAGGGATTCCGCCCTTGACCGCCGCCTGCCCGGCCGGGGTCTGCCCGACGCCCGCGGAGACAACGTTTCCCATGATCACTTCCTGGATGTCGGCCGGCTGGAGGCCGGCCCGCTTGACCGCCTCCTTGATGGCGAACCCGCCGAGCTGCGGGGCCGGAAAATCTTTAAGAGTCCCTAAAAAATTGCCGATGGCCGTGCGCGCGGCAGCGACGATGAAGACATCCCGTTTTTCACACATATTTCCACCTTTGTGTAAGATATAAAATCAGAACACCTCATTTTTATCACAATTGCTAGACGCTGTAAACCTATCAGGCTCTCGGGCGAAAGCTCTGCGTTCCCCCTCGTCCTAATGCCGGGGAAGGAAAACCGATTTCGTTCCGTTTGGCGACAAGAAGGCGTCCGCCATCAAGAAATGCCGGTGATCGTGCCGTCGTCCGCGACATCAATCCGTTCGGCCGCCGGCACCTTGGGCAGGCCGGGCATGGTCATGATATCGCCGCAGAAGATGACGACAAATCCTGCGCCCGAGCTGAGGGAGGCGTCCGTGACGATCAGCGTGAAATCCCGCGGGCGCCCCAACGCCTCTTCGTCGCCCGACCGCGAATACTGGGTCTTGGCGATGCAAATCGGGAGTGATCCGAAGCCGTCCTTTTCGAACTTCAAGATTCTACGCCTGATTTTTCCCTCCATCTCGATCCCCGCAGCGCCATAGATTTTTCGGGCGACAGTCTCGATCTTCTCGAGAAGCGGCATCTCCAGCGGGTAGAGGAACTGGAACCGGTTTTCCTCCTGCTCGACGGCTCTCAGCACCTCAGCGGCCAGCTCCAGGCCGCCTTCGCCGCCCTTACCGAACACATCACTCACAGCAAACCGGACCTTGTCTTTGCTGCAGAGATCAGAGAATCTCCGGACCTCGCCGGCTGTATCGGCAGGGAATTTGTTGAGGGCGACAGCGAGGGGGACGCCGAAGATCCGGATGTTTTCGATGTGCTTCCGGAGGTTTTCAAAGCCTTTTTCGACGGCGTCGGGATTTTCCGCATTCAAGGCGTCGAGCTTGACCCCTCCATGATATTTCAGCGAGCGCAGCGTGGCGACGATCACGCAGGCCGAAGGCGGGGGGATATGGCCGGTCCGGACGACGATGTCGAAATACTTCTCGGCGCCCAGGTCCGAGGCGAAGCCGCTTTCCGTGACCACGTAATCGGCCAGGCCGAGGGCCAGGCGCGTGGCGATCACGGAATTCGTGCCGTGGGCGATGTTGGCGAACGGCCCTCCGTGGATGAAGGCCGGCGACCCTTCGGCGGTCTGAACGAGGTTGGGCCGGATGGCATCCCTGAGCAGGGCGGCCATGGCGCCTTCGGTTTTGAGCTGGCTGACGAAGACCGGGGCTCCTCCGGGAGTGTAGCCGACGCAAATTTTTCCCAGACGCTCCTTGAGATCCTTCAAGTCCTCCGCCAGGCAGAAAATAGCCATGACTTCCGAAGCGGCCGTGATGTCAAAGCCGGTTTCCCGGGCGATTCCCTGCAGAGGGCCGCCGATCCCGATGACAATCTGCCGCAGGACACGGTC
>JAPKZH010000416.1 GCA_026393905.1 Candidatus Aminicenantota bacterium | reverse complement strand
GGGCGTTTTTTCTGCTCCAGAAATTTTTTCCGGCAATCCTTGGAACAAAAAAAGTATTCCTGGCCGTCGATCACTTCCCGGAGGGCTTCTTCCTTGGGGACATACATGTTGCAGGCCTCGTCCTTGACCATCATTCCGGACAGGCGGGGCCTGGACTTTGGGGCCTGGCTTCTTCGGCCGAGGTTTTGAAAAAAACGGACAATGGCATAGATAAGGTAGGCCAGAATCAGGTAGTAGATCAGTCTGAACATGCCGCGCACCATCGAAATACTTTAGATGAATCAGACATTCTTGTCAAATGCGTGATTTGCTATCGGTGTCGGAATCGCCCCCGGGCCCCTGGGGAACCAGTCCCGTCGGTTCCCCCCGTCGAAAAGTCGACGGGGCCCCCCCCCACTCGGGGGCTTCGGGGGATATTCCGACACCTCTTTGAAATCACATAGTTGGAGATACTTCGCGAAGCAGACGCTTTCATTATTGAAATTCGGCGCCACCCCACTTTAATCTTATCGCGTCTTGCTCTTCGCCCCGCTTAAATCATTTTTTTTGCTTGATTTCAGGGCACTCGAAAAAGTAAGATGAAAATGAAAAGCGCGATTGATTAAAAGTCATATTTGGGGACACACACAGTGTGTGTCCCCAGTTTTTAAGGAGCCATCATGGATTTTTTATTAACGGAAGATCAAAAAAGCTTGAAGAAGTCGATTCGGGATTTTGCCCAGAAGGAAATCCAGCCCCTGGTCAAGGAGCACGACGAGAAAGGAACATGGCCGGAGGGACTGACCAAGAAGCTGGGCGATATGGGACTGCTGGGGATCATCATTCCTCCCGAGTACGGAGGAGCCGGCTATTCCTATGTCGATTACGTCATCATTTTAGAGGAGATTTCCAAGGTCGATCCGTCCGTCGGGTTGGTCGTGGCCGCCCACAATTCCCTCTGCTCGAACCATATCAACGTCTTCGGGACCGAAGCCCAGAAACAGAAGTATCTGCCCCGCCTGACATCCGGCCAGACCCTCGGCGCTTGGGCGCTGACGGAGTCCGGCGCAGGCTCGGATGCGGCCGCGCTGAAGACGAAGGCTGAGAAAAAAGGCGACGGCTGGGTCCTGAACGGGACCAAGCTCTTTATCACAAACGCCAGCTTGGCCGAGATCGCCGTGATCATGGCCCTCACCGACCCGGCCAAAGGAAAGAACGGAATTTCGGCCTTTATCCTGGAAAAGGGGATGGCGGGCTTCAGGCCGGGCAAGAAAGAGGATAAGCTCGGCATCAGGGCCGCCGATACGGCGGAGCTCATTCTCGAAGATGTCAAAGTGCCTGCCGAGAGTCTCCTGGGCAAGGAAGGTGACGGATACAAAGCCGCCATGGCCATTCTCGACGGAGGCCGGGTGAGCATCGCCGGATTCTCCCTGGGCATCGCCGCCGGGGCCTTGGAATCGAGCTTGAAATATGCCAAGGAGAGAGTCCAGTTCGACCAGCCAATCGCCAATTTCCAGGCGATCCAATGGATGCTTGCCGACGGATTCACCGAGCTCGAGGCGGCCAGGCTTTTGACCTACCGGGCCGCCTTCCTCGAGGACCAGGGAAAGAAGATCCCGAAAGAATCGGCCATGGCCAAGCTGTTCGCCAGCGAGCTGGCCGTTAAATCCTCGTCCATGGCCGTCCAGATTCACGGCGGCTACGGATTTTCCAAGGACTACCCCGTGGAGAAATTTTACCGGGATTCCAAGCTGGCCACGATCGGAGAAGGGACATCGGAAATCCAGCGCTGGATCATCGCCCAGAAGATACTCTCTGAATACTGAGCATTTCAATGAGTTCTGTAGCGGACGTACCCCTTAGTGCCCTTCGACCTTTTAGAGGCCCCCTTGATTGGTCAAGGGGGTAGGGGGCTTAATATTGTTAATTGAAAATCTTCCTTCATGCTTTTTCTTGCCCACCACTCAGGCGCTTCGGGCGTTGAGGGGCAACATCCGTGCCACCCATCGCATACTTTATCGTGGATATTGAGATATGCCTGACAAAACTGGGCTCGTCAAAGGGGTTTTGAGCGGGAAACCCAGGTCCATCGCCAGGGCGATCTCCCTGGTGGAAAACAATGAAGAGGGCGCCCAGGAGTTATTAAAGGGCCTTTTCCCGCACCGCGGCGAATCCTTGATTCTCGGGATCACCGGGGCTCCGGGCTCCGGGAAAAGCACCCTCGTCGACCAGCTGATCGGCGAGCTGCGGGCGAAGAGAAAAAAAATCGGCATCGTCGCCGTCGACCCTTCCAGCCCGTTCACGGGCGGCGCGATCCTGGGCGACAGGATCCGGATGATGCGCCACAGCACCGACCCCGATGTCTTTATCCGCAGCATGGCCACCCGGGGCCACTTGGGCGGGCTGGCCAAGGCCACCGGAGAGGCGATCTCCATCTTTGAGGCGGCCGGCAAAGACATCATCCTTGTTGAAACCGTCGGCGTCGGCCAGGACGAAGTCGAAGTGGTCAAGCTGGCCGACCTGATCCTCGTCATCCTGACTCCCGGCGCCGGCGATGATATCCAAATTTTTAAAGCCGGGATCATGGAAATCGCAGACATCTTCGTCCTCAATAAAGCCGATACTCCGGGAGCAAACAAAATCGAAATTCAGCTCAAGGCCATGCTCGAGCTAGGTCTGAAGGATAAGGACCTGCCGCCCGTCGTAAAAACCGTGGCCACCGAGGGCAGGGGCACGGAAGAATTGGTCCAAGCCATCTTCAATCTCAGGGCAAAAAAGGAACGGGCAGACTTGGCCGCCAGGCGGAAAAAATTGATCGCCTGGATGCTGAGGGACATCACCCAGGAAAAACTCTACGGCCTTATCAACCGGGCCGTCAAGGATTCCGAGTTCGAACGATACGTGGAGAAGATTTTTAACAGGAAGATCGATCCTTATACGGCGGCGGATGAGATTGTGGCCAGGCTGACGGGCAAGCGGCTTAGGGAGAAGCGATGAGCATTAAGATCGAAAAGATGGACCATATCGGCATCGCCGTGAATAACCTTGAGGAAAGGCTGGCCCTTTGGGAGACGCTCCTTGGCGCCAAGGCTGAAAGAATCGAAGAGCTTCCGGAGCGCGGCGTGAAGCTCGCCCATCTAAAATTTCCCCATAGCCCGACCGTCGAGCTGGTGAGCCCTTTGAATGACCAGGCCGCCGTGGCCAAGTTCCTGGCCGAAAGGGGAGAGGGGATTCACCATTTCTGCTTCGAGGTCGAAAATATCGAGAGCGCCTTCGAGGAGCTGAAGAAAAAAGGCGTCCAGTTTGTCCAGGACAGGCCTTATCAAGGGGCGGGGGGAAGCCGCATCGTCTTCATCCACCCGTGCAGCCTGGGCGGCGTCTTGATCGAGCTCAAAGAAGAAAAGAAATCATAAGCTGGTTGTTGTCTTGTTATCGCGACTGGCGCGCTTACCTGGGAATCTAAAAAAATGTCATTGCGGGGAGCCATGCAACAAAGCAATCTGACCCTGTCATTGCGAGGCACGTTGTGCCGTGGCAAGTCGGGAAGCGTGTCATTGCGAGGGGCCATACAACGAAACAATCTAAACCCCGTCATTGCGAGGAGCTTTGCGACGAAGCAATCTCCGCTTAGGTCTCTCGCAATAAAAGCGGAGATTCCTCGCTTCGCTCGGAATGACAGGCTGGGGGATTCCTCGCTCCGCTCGGAATGACACGATGGATCAGATTTTCACGGCACTGCGCACCTCGCATTGACACGCTTGCGAAATTTCGATGCCGCGTCGCTCCCCACGAGTACATGTCAGCCGGACGCTGGCACTTGGTCGCCGCTAGTGCCCCGTCTCATAAGTTTCTTGTTCCGGTATTTCGCAGAGCCGGGGCACTTCCAAGGGGGAGTCAAGC
>JAPKZH010000171.1 GCA_026393905.1 Candidatus Aminicenantota bacterium | reverse complement strand
CTTATGTATGCAGCAAGTACCCTTTGTCCGACAAATACCATGAAACAAGGGACGTTTGTGGGTTCAAATTCAAGAATAAGAGCGATTTTCTGAGAAGATAAACAGATTTATAAGGCTCAATATTCAACGGTTGATGTTATTTTTTATCCCCGGCCCGGGCGGCCTTGATTTTGTCGATGGCCTTCTGGTAGTAGCTCTTGAGAGCGTCGTCGGCTAGATCGACCGCCTTCTCCGCCGCTTTCAAAGCGCCGTCGTAATCTTTCCTGGCTAGAAGGACGGTGCTCAAAGCATACCAACAGTAATAAGCGTTTGGTGAAAGTTCAACAGCTTTTCGGCCTGCCTCGAGGGCGCTATCGAGGTTCTTGCCCTGGTTCCCCCAGAACGCCGCATAGCTCTCGAGAGCATTGGCCTTTCCGATGTTCTTTTGGAGATAAGCAGGGCCAAAAATCTCGAGCGCCTTATCTTCCTTTCCCGCCTTGATGTAAACGCCGGCGGCTTGCGAGAGGAAATATGAGCTGTCGGGATAGAGCTTGAGGGCAGTTTCCGCTGCCCGGACGGCGGCCTCGAGGTTGGTGTTGCGGCCGACCCAGTAATTGGCGTAATCGATCAAGTCAATGCTTAACGAGGATGCCCGGTTCGACATGAAGTCTTTGCCATACACATTTTCAGCTTCCTCGGCGTCCCCTTTGACGAAATAGAAATTCGCCAGGCTCTGGCTGGTCCGGGGTACGGGATTCCTTTGCGTCACAAGACGGATCCTATCGGCCAACTCAATCCCTTTGACGAAGTCTCCCTTATCCTTGGTAATCCGATTCAGCCAAGCGACGAGGACGTCTGGGTCTTCGGGATACCTGGACGTGTACTCAAAGTAGAAAGCCGTCGCCTCGTCCTTGGAGGGCGCGGACGAATAGTACGACGACAGACGCGCGTAGGCTTGCTTGAGCAACGGGCTCTTAGGATACTTCTGGATGAACGCCTTTATCGCCGCCGGATCGCGCGTCGTCCCGCCGAGTGCGGTTCCGCCCAGGGAGAACTCCGCGTACTCGGTGTACGGGACAGTCCATTTCTGATATTCGTCCCTGTACGTCCCGGATTTCCTAGTCGGATCGAGGGCGATGACCATCCGATAATATTCGGCCGACTTCGCACTGTCGACACGGTACGCCCACTTGCGGGCCAGCTGGAACGCCGCGGCCGCGTCCTTTGGATTTTTCGCAAACGCCTCGGAGAGGGCCTTGAAGGTCCCGTCTCCGGCGACCATCTTCTGCATCGTCTCCTGGAACTTCTCGGGCGGAGGGCCGTAGCCAACGGTCCAGTCGACCTCGGCCCCGTCCCCGTCGATGGTCATGACTGTCGGAGTGGCGCTGACCTTGAATTTTTTGAACAGCTCCTGGCCGAGCTTCTCGTCACTGTCGGCCCGGAGCATGACAAAATGCGTGTTGAAATATTCTTGGAACTTAGGGTTGGCGTAGTACTGCTCACCGAGCAGCTTGCAGGCCCCTCAGCCTCCGCTGTAGAAATCGACGAGAACCAGCTTGTTCTCGGCTTTAGCCTTGGCTACGGCTTGGTCCAGGGTTCCCTTGAACCAGTTCTGGGCCGAAGCGAACGAGGCCAGGATGAGGACAAGCGCAGCGACGAGTAATCTCTTCATTGGATTCTTTCCTCCGATTTGATTTGGGGCGGAATAATCCACCTTCATGATATTATACGCGGAGCCCTAGAAAAAGGTTACCTTATTTCTCGCTAAAAGCGTTCAGGCTGTACTTGACAGCGCCACCCCAATGATCTCGAGTCGCCTGACCTGGCGTTCCAGAGCCCGGAACGGCCGGTCGCCGGCCCGATTTCGAGCCTTTCGTCCAGCCGTTCCTCAGGATGAAATCGTAGAGGACTTTCCCGTTTAATGGTCTGCCGATCGCCGGAGGACGCGGCGGCGGTCCGTCAAATTCTCAACGACGCTCCGCCCAATGACCGCGCCCGTTTCTTCGATTTTAGTATCAGCGCGGAGGGATTAGCCGTCACAGTCAGTTAGCCTCCTTCTTTATTCTATTTTCTTTAAGGGATCAAAGACGTGAAGGCCGTGGTGGAGGCTGGTCGGTCAAGCTACACGATTTCAAATTCCGTTGGGTTTTTTCCATTACTATCCAATCGGCATCTCCAGGAGGAATATTAGGGCCGTCGAATACACGGCTTGTAATTTAATATCGATAAGTTTAAGATAATACTGTAGTTTTGTGGGGATATCCGATGGAATCACACAATATGCGAGGTGAATGAAGGAAGATTTGTATCAAACAAAGCCTGCTGTATATTAATAGTGAGATATCTCGGGGTTGGAGTTTGAACATGTGGCTAATATTAATACTTGCATTCTTCTATCTTCTTGTCTTTGTTTCTTGGTGCCTGTTCAAGTCAGTACGGACTTTCGCCAAGAAATTGAGGCCTTTGCTTAACCTGTTGAGCATTATGGCTGCGATCTTCTTATTTGTGCAGCTATACGTAACGATTGATCTATTCAACAAAGCAAGAAAGCTCGAACATGAAGATAAAGTCAAACAGTTTGAAGCGCGTGTGGACACATTGGATATTGAGCTTCGTGGGAACTTAGAGGTCTGTAAATTCATATTCGAAAACCAGGAAGATATTGATAAAGGAATTCGTTTGCCACAGAATTTTTTCTATTTTCCTATGCTGGAAGGATGCTTGCGTTCAGGCGAAATAGTCGCCAAAGACCTATTGGTTGATCTATATAGTGCTTATCATTACATGATACTAGCCCAAAATATTATGGATCGCACGGTGGCTCTTGAGCACCTCAAGGTATTAGTTAATCCTGATGATGCTATCCTTAGGCGTTCAATTAAGCTAAACAAGGAGCAAATGGGATTTCTAATCAATAACACGACACTAGTTCGAGGTTATATAGAATCAAGTTTAAATAAGTTGCCCAATTATCGCAATGAATTTGTCAATAGACTTAGGCTTAACAAATAGATTAATATGCTCGAGCCGACGAGCAACCGCAGGAGCGATTTTCGCAATTCTGTAGTCCCTTGCTGTAGTTGCTCGCCGCTTAGCTCAGGCGTTAGGCACCGAAATGAAACGTATAACTGCAACTGCTTCTTTCAAACCTACGGGCACTGATCAGCTTAATCATGAGATTGCGACACCCCTGGTTGCTGTTGGTAAAGACGGCAGACAGGAATTTATATCCGGAACCGCATTCATAATAGGCCCTGGCTGGGGAGTAACTGCGTTCCATGTACTTGAAGACTTTGCTTGGCGTTATAATCAAGTCAGATTCAATCAAGGGAATCTCAATACTTCATTCCAGTTACTCGCGCTTCTAACTTTTGACAAAGGATCTCATCATTTGCCTTTACGGGTTCTTCGTGCATGGCGGGCAAATCCTCTTGATTTGGCCGTTTTGGCTTTTGGTGTGGCATCGGATTGGCCAGAAGATCATCGTTGGAAAGTGCCTGCGATCGACCTACTCCCTCCCAAAGTAGGTACCCCTGTCTTTGCATTCGGTTTTGCTAATCCGACAGTCGCGCGGACTTCCGATTCTCCATATGCAACGGTTAATTTAATGCCACATACCACAACGGGTAAGGTGATCGAGATACACCATGAATTTCGTGATTCAAGCCGACTGCCATTCCCATGCTTTAGAACCAATGCACGGTTTGATAGTGGAATGAGCGGCGGTCCAGTCTTCAGCAATGCTACAGGACATCTTTGTGGCGTTATCTGTTCAAGTATACCTGCCACAAAAGATGATGAAGACCACATATCGTATGCATCAACGTTATGGCCGATAGTTGGGACAAAAATTGATGCCTCTCCTACCTCATTAAGTGGGTCAGAACTTTATCCAATAATGCATCTGTTTGAAACCGGAGTTCTCCGTGCAATCAACTTAGACAAAGACGGTGTTGCAAAGGATTCTGAGGGAAGATTTGTAGCCTATGCTGATTACGACCCAAAAGATTGGGACATTCCGCCTCCCGCGTTCTAACGAGCGTAAGCAATAGATGAAATGTCGGGCAATCGCTTGTAGCTTACGTTTTGTCTGCGGCGGGCAGAACGTAAGGTGAAGTAAATGGTTATCCTTCAAAGCGCAATACTAACGCGATAGAGAGACAGGACAGGCCAATGGCACAACTCGCCAAGGACCCAAAGGGCTGGGAGCTGGAGGACTTCGTTGCGGCGCATTTCGTCAGCAGGGGCTGCTACGTCGAGACGGGCGTCAAGGAACGAAACCCAGATGAGCTCCTAGAATTTGACATCGTCTGGACCGACTACAGGAAGGAGAGGTGAAGTCTGGAAACTGGAGTCTCGGCGATGTCTTCAAGTTTTTCGGCTGGACGAAGTATGTCGGCCTTGAACCCGGAGAGTTCATCTATAAGGAACCCTGCGGGCGGCTTAGCCCTGACAGCCTCAAGCACGTGCAAGACCGCACAGGTATCACATTGCTCCATGTGCCCAAGCCAGAGGACGCAGAGGCCCACTTCAAGACCCTAAGGCTCCCTAACCCGGCATGGGCCGAGCTCCCCGAGATCTGGCGATACTCCTTCTGGTCGCAGCGGCGGTTGCTCAAGTCGATCGGTGAAGCGACCTGTCAGAGGGTCTGCCCAGAGAGTGCCAAGGCTGCCAAGGAATACCACCAGCTCATCAATGATGCCGTCTTCTTTGTCCCTGATGTCTGTGATCGGGTTGAAGAGCTTCTGTCAGCGCACTTCAACCACCAAGAGCTAGCCGCCAGCGCCGCCTACGAGATCGAGACTGGAAAGATTGAGTTCGATGGTCCCCCTCAAACAAAGACGTTCAATAGGGCCCTCCTTTACGGTGAGCTATTCCCCATCCAAGCATGCCTATACCTGGCTCATCGCGCACGTCTTTACGTCCTGAAGGCTATTGTCGAGTTCTGGTTGGCCAGGGAACGTGGCGAAATCAAGAAGACGGCGATAAAGCTGGGCAATTTCCTCATCGACCTCACCTCAGGACGGTTTACCTCGGCCATGACGTCCGGGCTT
>JAPKZH010000184.1 GCA_026393905.1 Candidatus Aminicenantota bacterium | reverse complement strand
CTCGGAATATTCGCTCATGGCCACATCTCCCGGATCAGGCGGCGCAGATTGCCGCCGGCGATGGCCTCTTGATCTTGGGCGGCGAGATCGGCATAGGTCACCAGAGCGACGGCCGCTGTTCCCGTATAGTAGGGCATGTTTGTCCCGAACAGAAGCGGGCGTGCTCCAAAGTGGCGGATGACATCCTCGATCGCTCCGCCTCCCATGAAGCGGGAGGTCTCGACAAAAAGATTTTGAAATTTCTCCCAAAGCGGATAAAGAAAGCGGTTGTGCCGATAGCTGCAGTTGGCCATGATGAGAGGAAGATGGGGATAGCTTTTAAGAAGAGAGAAGACTTCCTCCCAGATCACGATTTCCGTGTCCAGAACGAGCGGAAGGCGAGCCGCTTCCAACGCCGCCAGAAGCTCTCCGGCGCACCAATCCGCCAAAGAAAAACTATGATGGTCCCGGCCGGGATACATGCGAACGGCCTGGACGCCCTGGGCTTTCATTTCGCCCAGCAACTGATCGGGGGGAGGCATTTCGCCGGTGTGATGGGGGAGGACGACCCAGACGGGATAGAGACCTGGCCGGCCCTTGATCTCCTCCATGAGCAAGGAGTTGCCGAGCGGAGGATCGGCATCGCGAGCCACGGCATGATAGACGAGAGCTTCTTCGATGCCCGCGGTCGCCATTTCCTGCTGAAGCCCCGCCGCATCGAAAATATCGAAAAGAAGAGGATATCCGGTTCGCCCGGCCGTGCAGTTGCAGTCAAAGAAGCGGAGTTTTGTGGTCATGCCTCTGCAATCATCTTTCTCTTAGCCGATTAATCGAAAAAAGTCAACTTATTCCGAGCTTTTCAGAACATAACCTCCCGAGCTTTATGTCGGAAAGCCCGAGGGATTGCCCCGCCGGCTGATAAGCCGGTCGAGAGCCAGGAGGTTCAGCATAAGGTGACGCGGATGATGGTAGTTTTCGACGCGGTTATAATGCTCGACATAGGTCACTTTTCTGTCCGTGCCGTTGTCCCAAAGAGCGTGGCCGTGTTTGCTGAGCGGCCACTTGTCATGGACATAGTTATACATCTTGATAAACCAGTCCTTCGCCCACTTCCAGCGTGTTTGCTCGAAGGCCAATAGGGACCCGATCAGGACTTCTTCCTGGGCCCAGAGGACTTTATCCACGAGCCAGAAATTTTTATCGACATGGTTCAGGCTGCGGAAGGCGCCGCCGTAGACGTCGTCCCAGGCGACCTCGACATGCCTCTTGAACCGTTTGGCGACCAGCTCGGAAAGCCCTTTGTCCTTGCGACGGGCGGCTTCTGCCATAACCATCCATAGCGTTTCGATGGCATGCCCTGTATAGACGAATTGGGCGATGTCGTCCTGCCGTCGGGTCAGGTCGTGATTGAGGATTTCGTTATTGAGCTCAACGTCGGGGTTCCAGTGGCGGTTCATGATGGCGTCCAGGCAGCGATCGGCGACGGCGAGAACATCGGGGTCGCTCTGATAATCAAGCATCCCCGTGGCCAGGTTCAGGAGGACAAACCAGACGCCCTGAACGCGCGCGCCCGGGACGAGAGGCGCTTCTTTGCCAAGATAGCTCTGGGCCGCTTCTGGCCAAAAATCAGGGCGGTCATAAAGCCTGAGGCATTTGAGCATGGTCTCTTTGGCCAGCTTGAGGCAGGTGTCGTCCCCGGTCGCCCTGCCGTATTCGGCAAGCCCGTGGGCGACGAACAGATCGCCGTACGTCCTTGTGTCCGGCACTCCGATGGCTTTCCCTTCCCGCGAAAACACCGATGGCCAGAGATCGTCTCCTGAAGGCTTATGCTTGAGCATGAACTCGATGGATTTGCGGGCGACATCCAGGTATTTGGGATCTTTTCTAAGGTTGTTGTAGAGGTAAGAGTAGACCCAGATTCCCCGGCCTTCATACCATTGGCTTTTGTCCGTGGAGATGCGGGTCCCGTCGCGGTCCGTCGTGCACATAAACCCGCCGTGCTCGTGGTCGATGACATATTTCTCCATG
>JAPKZH010000560.1 GCA_026393905.1 Candidatus Aminicenantota bacterium | reverse complement strand
AGGGTGGAGGAGAGGATCCCTCGGTCCCAGGAGTGGTCAAGGTCCTCTGCTCGGAAGAGAAAGGACGGTCCGGCAAAATGGATCCTCCCTTTTCAATTTATTCAGTCGACGATGACTCCTTTATAACACAGGAGGAAAATTCAAGTCAAAAAAACAGAGCTGCCTATGGGCGGGCGAAGATCGTCTCGTTCTTGGAAATGAAGGCTAAAGCCGTTCATTTGAGCGAGACTGAGAATAATCGGCGGCGCTTTTCGTCTCCTGATTTGACAAAGGCCCTTAAATTATGTACAGTAAAGCTGTACAAAAAGGAGTTGCCCGTGGCTATTCAGACGACCTATACAAACGCTCGCCAGCATCTGGCCAGGCTTCTGGATGAGGTCACCAAGAACCGTGAGATCGTTTTTATCCAAGGGCGGCGCCGGGAGGGCGTGGCGATGATCACGGCGTCTGAGTTATCGAGCCTGCTTGAGACGGCCCATCTTTTGCGCTCACCCCGAAATGCCCAAAGGCTGCTCGCCGCCCTCCTCGGAGCCTTGAGAAAAAAGCCCTCGCCCATGACGATCGAAGAGCTGCGCCGCGAGGTCGGTCTTGAGCCGGGAAAGCCGTGACGCCGTCTTTCGGCCGGAATTTGTCGAAGATCTCAAATATTGGGTGAAGACAGACCGGAAAATTGCCCTTCGCGGCTTTTCTTTGATCGAAGCGATCTTGCGCGATCCCGCAAGCGGCATCGGAAAGCCTGAACCTCTCAAATATCTGGCGCCGGGAGTTTGGTCGCGCCGTCTTACCCAGGAACACCGGATTGTCTATCTCGCCCGGCCCGGCCGCATCGACTTTTTACAGGCGCGGTATCATTACTGAGTAAAGAAAAGATTATCCCGCTATTCCGGCTTCGGATTGCTCATCAGGATGGATTGCAGGTGAGGATCGGTGATCCTCGTCATACGGTAGATCGTCGCCCGTTCTCCGTTTTCCCCCCTATCGGGGTTGAAAAAATCCCAGACGATATCTCCGTCCTTCGTGATTTCGAAAACTCTTCCCTGGCTCGTCTCCGTGATGAGCGTATCTCCGTTCGGCAGCCGCTGGGCGGATCCCCCCCAGCTTGAAAAGAACGGGGCTGGACGTGAAGAATGGTATTCCCAGACGATCCTGCTTTCAAGCGGATCGAGCTCTTCAATCCGGGAGTAGGCTCTTGTCGGGCCATTATCGAAAATGAGGATATGCCCGTTTTCGAGGAAGGTCGGGTTGTGAGGCTTGTCCAGTTGCCCGGGTCCCCAGGTCCACCCCAGTTTCTGGTTTTCGGTGTCGACAACTCCGATGAGATCTAGGGCGTTGGCACAAACTAGGACATTTCCCTTTTTGCACAGGCCTTTGATATTTTTGTCAATAAGTGTGACCGTATTATTATGGAAAACATCAAAGGGGGTCATGCGTCTCAGCAGGAGACGATGGGCCCGTTTCTGTTTGATGATTCTCCAGAGGTACTCTCTCGGATAGATCATCCGGGAATAGATATTGAGGATATGCGTGGGGGGGATTTGGCTTTTCATCAGGTCGAACATGGAGACGTTCTCTTTGACCACTCCATCGGGGGACAATGTGACGATATAATCATTGATAATCGGGATGGGAAGAAAACGATCAAAAACGAGTTCTTCGCGACTGGTCAGCGTGAGGATATCTTTGTTTTCGGCGACGGCAATATCGTGGTGGATTCTCATATTTTTTTGCCAGAGAATATGGGAGGCCCAATCCACTCTCATGAGCATCTCGTCCTCTACGCAGACCAACAAATCGCCGTTATCACAGGCCGTGACAAATTGCCAACGCGGAGGGGAGCCGCGAGGACGCCAGTCATGAAGTTTTTTCCCCGACATGTCCAACAGATAGGCCTCCGGCTTATCGTACGAATTGTAGAGATTGAGGCCGTCAGCGTTTAAAGCTCGGTCGTACTCGACTACCCCTTCTTTCGTTTTGTTCTTCTCGCCGGTGACAGACGCGACGTAGGGAAGAGATTGAAGCGCTTCCAGTTTCGAGGATCGATCGAGGAGGGGACGGAAGCGTGGATACGGAAGAGAAATCAATAAGAGATATATCGCGGCGACCGCTATGATCGAGGATAAAGTGAAAATCTTCCTCGTCTTTCGAGTTTTTATCAAGCTCCGCCCGACAAATATCGCAAGAAAAAGGATCCCCAGGGCCGCCGACAGCTCCGCCTTTTGCAGGACAAATAGAACGGCGAAACCTATAAACAGCACCAGGGCGATGCAATCTTTGAAAACCGTTTTTATCGTGAAAATCGCAAAAAATAGGAATGCCAGCTGAAAATAGAGGATAAAAATGAAAAGATTGCCCGTCAGCGCTATCGCATATCCTATTGATATTAAGGCGATTAGAACTGTCAGAAAATTCTTCAATCGTCTTTTCCCGGGCGCTTTTTCGGCAATAGCCCTCATGATATAAAGCTCCTTCTCTCCTTAGACGACGCCATGTTGCGTTTTCTTCCAATTCGGTGAAAGTGCGAGAAACCGCCTACTTTGTCGTAAAGCCAGGGGTGCCTCTAAACGTTTTCGGGATGCTTACTTGATCCCCGTTTCTATTGACAGACGCCGTGCGTTTAGGGGATTCTATCCGGGATGGATCTGAACTCGCTGATCCGGACAAAGGAGAAATGCCCATGACGACACGGAGAGAGTTCATCCGCGATTCGGCGGTTCTGGCCGGCGCAGCGGCCATCGGGGGACGGACTCTCCTTACCCGGCCGGGATCAGCGCCGCCGGCCAAGAGCAGGGTCGTCTCGGTCGCTGTCGCCGACATGCTTGTTGAAGGGAAGTACAATCCCGAGGCCGTCGGCCGCGCTTACGAGGCCGGGTTGAAGGAGCTGACCGGCGAAAAGAAGGAGGCCGGCGCCTGGGCTTCTCTTTTCTCGCCAGACGATGTCGTAGGGATCAAGATCAACTGCATCGGAGCTCCGAAGGTCTCGACTTCGCTGGAATCCGTCCGGGCGACGATCGCCGGGTTGAAGAGCGCCGGAGTGCGCGAAAACAATGTCGTTGTCTGGGACCGGACCGATCGGGAGCTGGCCCGGACGGGGCTGACTCTGAACAAGGGCGCGGAAGGCGTCCGGGTCAAAGGAGTTTCGACGAAGTCCGAAGCGGTCCTGCCCTGGGTCGAGGGATATGACAAAAGCGCTTATATTGACAAAAGCGCTTATATTTCGCTCGAGGACGGAACCCTGAAGAAATTCAAGGAGCTGGCCCGGCGGAACTTCACAGAGAATGCTTCCCATCGGGAGATCTTCAACTCCGTGACCTGGCTGTGGACGCTCATCCAGCAGGGGAATGCGGACGCCCAGAAGTACAGCCAGGACATCCGGCGGCTATACACGGACTACAGCGACCGGGAAGGGATCAAGCGGATCGCCGAGGAGGTCGCCGGCCGGTTCGACGGCGTCGTCATCGAGGACGAGGAAAAGTCCTGCTTCGCCGAAATCGTCACGCGGGAGATTACGAAACTTGTCAACATCGCCGTCCTGAAGCACAACGAAGACAGCGGCGTAACCTGGGCCACCAAGAACATCGGCCTGGGCGTGACCACGAACAAGGTCCGCTTCCACATCGACTTCTGCGCCCGGGCAATC
>JAPKZH010000548.1 GCA_026393905.1 Candidatus Aminicenantota bacterium | reverse complement strand
TGACGTAAAACCCGGGAGTGAAGCCGCTTTTTCATTGACCTTGGGGTTGTACTTCATCGTGCAGGATCCAAGCGGATAGAATCCGATGTCTACACAATAGTTCGCCTGGGACAGCCTGGTGAAATGCCGAACCACTTCCACCTCGGAGACTTGAGGAAAATCGGGAATATCCTCGCGGGCGACCAGCCCTTCGAGGACATCGTTTTGAGCCGGGACATCGAGCTTTGGCAGCCCGAACGCCCGTTTGCCTTTATCGCTGATTTCGAAGATCAAGGGTTCGCGGATCATCGTAAACCCTCCTCGACCAGCAGGGCCAGCCTGTCGATGGCTTCTTTCTGATGGACCTCCGTGACGCAGAGGAGAGCGCAATTTTTGAGCTCGGGGTAGAATGCGCCTAGGCTCAATCCGCCGACAACCTCTTTCTTTTTGAGATATTCATTCAAGTTCTGCGTGTCTTTTGGGAATTCGAGCACGAATTCATTGAAGAATTTCCCGGCGAACTTCCTTTTGACGCCCTTGATCCGAGTCAGCCGTTCGGACGCGTAATGGGCTTTTTGGATATTCTGAAGGGCCATCTCTCTCAACCCTGACTGGCCCAATGTTTCTAGGAACATGGTCGCCCGTAAGGCGCACAAGGCCTGGTTCGTGCATATGTTGGATGTCGCTTTCTCGCGCCGGATGTGCTGTTCGCGAGTGGACAGCGTCAGGACAAAACCGCGGTTGCCGTCCACATCTTTGGTCTGCCCGGCGATTCGGCCCGGAAGCTGCCGGAGAAATTCCTTCATGCAGCCCATAAATCCCAGGTAAGGCCCGCCGAAGCTCGGCGGAAGCCCGAACGACTGGGCTTCGCCGCAGACGATATCCGCGCCGAGTTTTCCCGGCGCTTCGAGGATGCCGAGCGAGGCCGCTTCGGCTACGGTGACGATAAAAAGAGCCTGGTGGCTATGGGCAAGCTCGCCGACTATTTTCAAATTTTCGACGATGCCCAAGAAATTCGGCGACTGGAGAATGACGGCCGAGACATCCTTGTCCATCTTTTTGGCCAGCTCTTCGAGATCGATCTCGCCATTCCCGCCGAAGCCGACTTCTTCCACGGTCACGGCCAGGTTCTTTGTGTATGTGCCGATCGTCTCGCGATACTGGGGATGAAGGGCGCGGGCCGCCAGGACCTTGGCTTTTCCGTTCAGGCGATGAGCCATGAGCACGGCCTCGGCGGCCGCCGAAGCCCCATCATAGAGCGAGGCGTTAGCGATATCCATCCCGGTCAGCTGGCAGATGAGCGTCTGGTATTCGAAGATCACCTGGAGGGTCCCCTGGCTGACTTCGGGCTGGTAGGGCGTATAGGGCGTGACGAACTCGCCGCGCGAGCTCAGATAATCGACGACCGTAGGAATAAAATGAACGTAGGATCCGGCGCCGAGAAACGAAAGGTACTTGAGATAGACGTTCTTCGAGGCGAGCGCCTCAAAGTGCCGGAGGAGCTCCGGCTCGGGCATAGCCGCCGGAAGATTCAGGCCCCTCTTCAGCCGGATGTCCTCCGGAATACAACAGAAGAGCTCTTCCGGCGACGAGACGCCGATCTTGTCCAGCATTTCTTTTTTGTCTTTATCGCTCAGGGAGATATAGCTCATTTTAGTGTTCGAGTCCTTCCAGGAATTTTTCGTACTCGGCCGCTTTCATCAGCGGGTTGAGGTCGGCCTTGTTCTTGAGCTTGAGGCGGATGATCCAGCCTTTGCCGTGGGGGTCCTGGTTGACAAGCTCGGGGGAACCATTCAGGTCGGCATTGACCTCAACGACTTCCCCGCTGACCGGAGAAAACACCTCGGAAACGGCCTTGACCGACTCGATCGACCCGATTGTCTGGTGGACATCGAGCTGGCTGCCGACGGCGGGGAGCTCGATATAGACAACATCGCCCAACTGCTTCTGGGCAAACTCGGTGATCCCAACCAAGGCCTGGTCGCCCTTGACCTGGACCCACTCGTGGTCTTTCGTGTAAGAAAAATCTTGGGGATACATGGTACGGCCTCCTTATGAATTCTTTATTGGACTCTAATAATTTTTCTTGTAAAACGGGGTGGGGATGACTCTGGCTCTGACTTTTTTGTCCCTAATCCCGATCTCGAATTCCGTGCCGAGCTCTGTTTTTTCGACCGGCAAATAGACAAGCCCGATGCTCTTTTTGAGGTAGGGCGCGAACGTTCCGGATCGGACCTCGGCGACCTTTTCGCCGCCGATAAACACGGGATAATGGGGACGGGCGATTCCTCTGTCCATGAGCTCGAAGCCGACAATTTTTCGCCGGATGCCCTCCTCGTTCTGTTTTAAAAGGACATCGCTGCCGAGAAAAGCCCCCTTTTTAAATTTGACGATCCATTTCAGATCGGCCTCCAAAACGGTGGTCTTGTCGTCGATATTCCATTTCAGATCGGCCTCCAAAACGGTGGTCTTGTCGTCGATATCGTTTCCGTAGAGCATGAGCTTGGCTTCAAGCCTCAGCGTGTCCCGGGCGCCCAGGCCGATCGGCTGAATTCCCAGCGACCTGCCGCTCTCGAGGATAGCCTCCCAAATAACACTGGGGTTTGAGGCGGTCGTGTAGATCTCAAAACCGTCCTCGCCCGTGTAACCGGTCCGGGAGACCAGGGAATCGATCCCGGCCACTTTTCCCCAGGCTGCCCAGAAAGATTTCATCTCGTCCAATCGAATATCCGTCAGCGGCTTAAGGATCTCCGCCGCTTTGGGCCCTTGCAGGGCTAGCTGGCTGTACGAATCGGAGAGGTTTTCGGCTTTGACGTTGAATCCCGGCAGATGGCTGACGACCCACTGATAATCCTTGTCCGTATTGGCCGCATTCACAACGAGCAGATATCGTTCCGGGCCGAGGCAGTAAACGAGCATGTCATCGACAAATGTCCCCTGGGGAGTCGTCAAGGCCGTGTACTGGACCTGGTTCAGGGCCAAGCGCGAGGCGTCATTGGGAGTCAGGTGCTGGACAAAGGCCAAGGCCTCTTTTCCCGTGATCAGGATCTCCCCCATATGGCTGACGTCGAACAGGCCGGCCGCCGTGCGGACGGCCAGGTGCTCATCGATGATCCCTTTGTATTCGACAGGCATGTCCCAGCCAACAAATTCGATCATCTTGGCGCCGAGTTT
>JAPKZH010000552.1 GCA_026393905.1 Candidatus Aminicenantota bacterium | reverse complement strand
ACCCTCACGGTGGAAATTCAGGAGCTGGTCAGACGCTGGAAAGAGGACATTGCCAAGACTTATGGGGTCACGGCTGAGGTTTTCATTCAGAATCTCCTGAAGAAAACGGATTTCAAGCCCGCCATCGAACGTTGGACGCCGGGCCTCCTCGATGAAGTCCGCGGCATCGCCGACGGAGCCGGCGTGGATTTCGACACGATGTACGCTTACCAGCTCATCGACGAGGTCTGGGCCATGAAAGCTGACCTGGGCCTCTCCAAGTGCACGTCCATAGCCGCCGGAAAAAGGAACGGAAACCCCGTTTACGTCGCCCAGACGATGGATATCCCAACATTCTATCATGGTTTTCAGACGGTCCTTCGCATCCGGGACAAGCGGGAGGGTCTGGAAACCCTCGTCTTCACGGTCCCGGGAGTCATCGCTTTGAACGGATTGAATAGCCGGTCGGTCGCGGTCTGTGTCAACGCCGTTACCCAACTTGCCTATTCCCCGAAAGGGCTTCCCGTCGCCTTCGTCATCAGGGGGATTTTGCGCCAAAAAACCTATGAGCGGGCGATGAGGTTCCTTCAGGACATCCAGCCTGCGGCGCCGCAGAACTACGTCCTCGGCGGACCGGTCGATGTCGCCTCCTTCGAGCGCTCGGCCGGCAAAATGTCCGGATTCATCCCGTTCGAGGGCGCTCAATTCACCTACCATACGAACCATCCTCTGATCAACGACGATTTCAACCCGAGATTTCCGGAGATGTTGGAGCGCGGGGGGATGAACCTGGAGAAATACCGGGCCCTCTGCCCGCGGTTCAACTATCTCGGCCAGGTTCTAAAGGACAACTCCGCTGCGATCGACCTCGCCGTCCTGAAGACCCTCTTCCAGAACCGGGCTTCGGGCATCAATAATACGGGGACCTACGGCTGCACCATCATGGTCCTCGGCGAGAACCCCGAGCTTCACATCTCTCCGGGCCGGCCGGACGAGGCGCCGTTTCAGGTCCTCGCCTTTTCGCCACGTGTATCGACAAGCTCTCGGATCAAAGAGTAGGGGTGATAAGAAATTCGTTTTTTTGCTGCGCCGGCTGAATGAGTGTTCAAAAGCCAGCTGCCCTTCTTCGCGAACTATTTCGTATTCTTGACATCGATCGGTAGCCGGGAATATCATTCTTTCGTGAAAGGGAGTATCGATTCCGACCTTAAGGCGAAAGGACGAAGTGCTCAATCGATCAAGCACGCGCTTTGGGCCGCCGCGCTTCTGACTGTATTCGCGGCCTCGTGCGCCCATTCCCACCAGCCCCAAAACATCATCGAGAATTCCGCCTACCGTCTGGCCATCGATGTCGCTTCGGGAGGCCTCCACGCCGTTCTCGAGGATAAACGGTCGGGGCTGCGCCTGGCGGATGGACCTTTGGTTTACCACGTTGACGCCGGCGGCCACGAAAACCCGGCCACGCTTTTCCAATTGGTCGATCCGGCCGTTTCGGTGGAGCGCCACCGGCTGATCATCCGTGGGATATTGGCCGGGTTGCGGGTCGAGCACGCCTTCACCCTCCCTCCCGACAAACCCGTTATGGATGAAACCCTGCGTTTGACCAATCCGACGCCGGGCGTCGTTTCGCTGCCCGATTTCGAGTGCGGGCTCACCAGGCTTTTGAAAGACGAATCCGGGCGCATCCCCGCCGACCTCGCCGGCGACCGCTGGGTGGCCGTCCCTCACCGCAAGCGGGCCGAGGATCCGAAGGAGAAGTTCCTTGACTTTTCCGCCTCCGACATGGCGGACAAGCCTGGATTCGAGGCCCACCCCGACGCTGTCCAAGATCCGCATTATCGCCCCTCGCGTCACCGCTACTCCGACGGCTGGGCCTGGACTCACGGGCCCTGCGCCCTCGGCATCTATAAGTACAGCCAGGAGGCCATGCTTTATAGCGTTGTCTCGACGGCCAAGACGGCCGGGCGGACCCTGCTCCGCTTCGGCGGGACGGCCATGATCATGGGAGAGCCGGCGGTCTTGACCCGCCTCCGGCCGGGCCAGACTGCCGACCTGGGCTTGACCCGGTACGAAACCTTCGAGGGCGGCTGGCGGGAGGCCATGTACGGCTTTCGCCGGTTCCTCGATGAGCGCGGATGCCGCTTCCCCGCCTCCTACGATCCCCCGGTCCACTGGGAGCAGCTCTACGATATGGAGGGGGCCTGGGATCACAGGGCCGAGCAGTACACGAAAGCGGTTATCGAGCGGGAAGCCCAAAAAGGCGTGGACTACAGTTGCGAGGCGATCTACCTCGACCCCGGCTGGGACACCAAGTTCGCGTCGTTTTTTTGGGGTGATGCCTGGCTCGGTCCGATGGATGCGTTCGTCAAGGAGATGCGCGACCGGTACGGCTTGAAAGTCTCCCTGCACACCCCCCTGGCCACCTGGATGTCGTTGGACATACCGATGGGTCCTCCCGCGATCGAAACTTATCCCGCTGCGGCCCGGCTCCTTGCCCCTCCTGCGCCCCCGCAGGAGCCGGGGGCAAAGCCCGCCGCCCGGCGCCTTCCCGCCATCTGCCTTGGCTCCCGCCAGTATCTCGAGGCCGCCGAGAAAAGGCTCCTCGACCTCTGCGCCGCCGGAGCCACATTCTTGATGTTCGACGGCAACTTCTGGAACGGCGGCTGCCTGAATCCCGACCATGGCCATCCGGTCCCTTACACGTTCGAGGATCACATCCGGGCCAACGTCGACCTCGCCGCCCGCATCCACGCCAAGTACCCGAGCGTGCTTATCGAGATGCACGACATGATTGCCGGCGGCAATCCGGTCCGCCACACGCCGCTCTATTACACCTACGGCTTGCCCGGAAGCTGGGACGAAAACTGGGGCTACGAGCTGATGTGGGACTCGATGGCCGACATCAAGGCCCTGCGGTGCCTGTCGCTCTATTACTCCAACCTGTCCTCGAACATTCCGTTCTATCTACACGTCAACCTGCGGGGAGATAACACGGATGCTATCGTCCTTTGGTGGTACGCCTCGACCTGCCGGCACCTGGGAATCGGGGGCACGGCCAAAGATCCCGCGGTCGTCGCCGCGCAGAAGGCGGCCATGAAGCGCTATCGGGCCGCGGAGGATCTCTATAAGCGGGGAGAGTTCTTCGGCCTCAGCGAGGAAATCCACGTCCACACGCTCGGCAACCGGGTCGCGGTCAACGCCTTCAACCTCGACGACCGGGCCCGGACTGTCGAAGGGAGCATCCTCCTGGCCGAGCTCGGCCTCGATCCCGGCCGCACTTATGTCTTCGATGAGCCGTGGGTTAGCTGCGCCGACGGGAAGCTCGTCGTCAAGGCGGACCTGGGACCTTGGGGCGCGAAGATGGCGTCGGCGGAAGGCCGATAGCCGCGACCTCGGGCTCGCTTCTTAGATATCCGAACCGAGGTCGATGACGACGAATTCGTAAATCGACAGCTTCGGAAGCCTGACCTCTGTCCAGCCATCACGATAACGGACGTCAATTTCCTTGTTTTCGCGCAGGGCCAGCGTTTTTTTCGGCATCGATAGCTAACTTTTATTCGGACGAAGGATTAAAAGCCGGCTGCCAGGCCATCGGCGCTGCGCGGGTCGGCGGCACCGAGGAGCAGATGCTTTTCGTGATCGATGCATATACACATCGCCGGGCCGAAGAGTCCTTTGAACTCGACGATCTTATGGCCCATCGCTTCATACAGCTTTCGGGAATCGAGTGTGGTAACTCCCTTCTGGAAAAGGGTTTCGTCGGGCATCCAGCCATGGAAGATGCGCGGCGCAGCCACCGCTTCGGCGATGTTCATCCCGAAATCGATCAGGTTAACCGTCACCTGGACATGCGTGGAGATGATGGTCTGGCCGCCGGGACTTCCGATGACCCAATAGGGCTTGCCGTTTTTTGCGATAATCGTGGGCGTCATACTGGACAGGGGCCGCTTTCCCGGCGCGGGCAGGTTGGCCCGGCCGAAGCCGCCAGGCTTCACCTTATTGCTGAAATCAGACAGAGAATTGTTCAGGATCACTCCACTGCCTGCGGGAACCAGGTAGGCACCGAAATCCCCATTCAGGGTGTAGGTGAGGGAGACGGCATTGCCGTGGCCGTCCACGACCGAGAAGTGGGTCGTTTCCATCTTTTCGCCTTGTTCATCGATCGTCGTCAGTTCATCGCTTTTCGAGGCTCGCTGGGGGTCAATCGTTTTCCTCAACTCCGCTGCATAAGCTTTAGAGATCAGCCGATCCTTGGGGATATCGGAATTGAACTCCGGATCTCCTAAATAGAGGGCGCGATCGCGATAGGCCCGGCGCATGGCCTCGGTCAGCGTATGCAGGTATTGAGCGGAATTGTGACCCATTTCTTGCAGGTTGTACCCTTCCAGAATATTGAGAATCTGAGTTTCGGCGATACCTCCCGAGCTGGGGAGTGGCATCGTGAACACATCCCAGTCCCGGTACGTGCTGTGATCGGGCCGGCGCTCGATGGCCCGATAGTTTTTCA
>JAPKZH010000434.1 GCA_026393905.1 Candidatus Aminicenantota bacterium | reverse complement strand
TAAGACGAATTATTCGCGACCATCCTTCTCCAATGCTATCCACTGATGTTTCGAGGCTAGAAGAAAATAAATACGGCATTTTAAATAAGCTACCGCCGTTGGCTTTTTCCGACCATATATATTTTATGAATCCAGCTCTATTTTTCGGCTTTTCCTGCCCGCCTAGGTTTTTTGCCTGAGGAATCTGCGGTTTTGCATCTTCCCCATCCTTATTCGTTTCAGCAGCTTTGCCAAGAAATAAAGTAAATTCTTTACAAATAATATTCATGAGTCCCGTCAATGTCAACAGAAGGGAATAAAAAGATGAGCCCCTCTAGTGTGAATTAACCAGCGGGATGAACCTGTCGAGCTCGATCCCGGAGGCGGGGACAGCGGATATTTCTTGCTATTAGGTTACAAATATTGTAACCTAATAGCATAATGCAAACGCTGACCGAAAAAGTCTTCCGTCTCTCGCCGCCCGGCGGATTCTTCGATGAAACGGTTATCCGGAATCTTCTCCCCGACCGGTCCGAAGGGG
Organism: Candidatus Aminicenantota bacterium; assembly: GCA_026393905.1. Taxonomy (GTDB): domain Bacteria; phylum Acidobacteriota; class Aminicenantia; order Aminicenantales; family UBA4085; genus JAPKZH01. The sequence continues at coordinate 1,856 of JAPKZH010000434.1, read as the reverse complement.
CCCGAAAAGTGCTCGTGCATCGCGCCGTCTCCGTGGCTGAAATCATCCGGCTCAAGCCGGGGTTGTTCCTTCTCGCGCCGGAGTTTCGAAAAACACATCCTCATCCTTTCGTCGTCGCGGCGATGCTGCACTTCCCCTCTCATGTGAGCCTGGAATCGGCGCTCTCCCACCACGGCCTTATTCCGGAAGCGGTTTATCAGGTCAGCAGCGTGACTTCCGCCCGAAGCCGCACGTTTGAAACGCCGGTCGGCGTTTTCACCTTCAAGCGGGTTCCGGCCGCGGATCCAAGAGCCGGAGTTCAAGCCCTTAAAATCGACGGCCGGAGTTGGGCTTTTGTCGCCACGCCCGTGAGGGCGATCGCCGACCTGATCTACACGAGAAAACAGGTGAACTGGGAGCGGGACGGTTTGGCCTTTCTGACGGAATCCATGCGGATCGAACGGGACGATCTCAAAAGAGTCTCCTTCGAAAGCCTGGATGAGGTTTGCGAGAGCCTCCGGGACCGCCGAACCACGGATTATCTCAGGGGATGGTACCGGGAGCTCGAGAAATGATCAAACAGGTCCTCGAAGAAAAAATCAAAGAATACTCGATCACCAGCGTGATCGACCAGGAGAATGTTCTTCAGGAGCTCGTTCAGCAGTATGTCTTGGCGAGCCTCTCCCGAGCCGGGTTCTTTTCAAACGGACAGGCGGTTTTTCACGGTGGAACATGCCTCCGGCTCGTCTATGGCATGAACCGCTTTTCGGAGGATCTGGATTTTTTCTTGAAACGGCCGGACCCTGATTTCCAATGGCAGCGATATCTCGACCCTATTATCCAAGACGGCGCCGGGGAAGGTTTTCATTTCAATGTCCTGGATAAGTCGAGGGGGGAAGCGGCGGTCAAAAAAACGTTTCTCCGAACGGATTCGATCGGCAGGGTCCTTCTTCTGGACCTGCCGTTCGACAGGGACACCAGAAAACTCATCAAAGTGAAACTCGAGATCGACACGAACCCTCCCGGGGGATCAAGTTATGAAACGCGCTACGTCACCTTTCCCGTGACCGCCGCCATAACCACCCAAACCCTTGAATCCGGCTTCGGAATGAAACTGAGCGCAATGCTGGCCCGGAGGTACGCGAAGGGAAGGGATTGGTACGATTTTATCTGGTACACCAACAAGAAGATCGTCCCGGATCTCGACCTTTTGCGGAACGCCCTCGATCAGCATGGCCCCTGGGCCGGCCAAAAACTTGATATCGATCCCGATTGGGTATTGGAGAGCTTGAAGAGGAGGATCACCGAAATCGACTGGGATACCGCCCGCCAGGATGTGCAAAGGTTCCTTCCTCTCCGGGAACAGGAAACCCTGAAATTGTGGAAACGGGAATTTTTCCTCCACTATCTCGGCATTCTCGCCCAATATCTCGTAGCCTGAATTGAAAGACGGGGCAGGAAACTAATGAGCTTTTTTCCCGTCGAAAATCGTCTTCTAAGATGTTTTTTGAATCCTTGTTTGTTAAAAGGGTTGGTACCCTGTCCCCGTGTGGATACGAAAACAGAAGCGATTTTCCAATTTATTCAAATTATACAATTTGTTAATTATATTGACAAATCGTATATTTCTTTTATAATAGGCTTATGATTCCCCGAGAAGCTTCTTCCTCGTTGCTAACCTTGGCCAAGGGCTTCCCAATTGTTGCCGTTACGGGACCTCGGCAATCCGGAAAGACGACACTCGTCCGGGCTGTTTTTTCCGATAAGCCTTACATCTCACTAGAAGAGCCGGACAAACTGGAACTCGCCGCCGGAGATCCCCGGGGCTTCCTGAGAAATTTCCAAGATGGCGCGGTCATCGACGAGGCCCAAAGATT
>JAPKZH010000438.1 GCA_026393905.1 Candidatus Aminicenantota bacterium | reverse complement strand
CATATTTTTAAATCTTTCATAAATAAGGAGTTAAACATGACAAAACCCGCTCTCAAACCCAAAAACGCCTGTTATTCCTCCGGCCCCTGCGCCAAGCATCCCGGCTTCAGCCTGGATGAATTGAAGGATGCGCCGCTCGGCCGGTCCCACCGCAGCAGTCTGGGCAAGGGCAAGTTGCAGGAAGCGATCGACAGGACAAAAAAAATGCTCGGGCTTCCCCCGGGCTATATCTGCGGCATCACCCCCGGCTCAGATACGGGAGCCTTCGAGATGGCCATGTGGTCCCTCCTGGGGCCGCTGGGTGTGGACGTGCTGGTCTGGGAATCTTTCAGCCAGGGCTGGGCGACCGACATCCAAAAGCAGCTCAAGCTCCCCAATGTCCGAGTGTTCAAGGCGGACTACGGAAAGATGCCCGACGTCTCCCAGGTCAACTTCAACAACGATGTGGTCTTTGCCTGGAACGGAACAACGAGCGGCGTCAAAGTCCCGAACGGCGACTGGATCCCCGATGACAGAAAAGGGCTGACCCTGTGTGATGCCACCTCGGCCGTTTTTGCCCAGGATGTTCCCATTCATAAGCTCGATGTGATCACCTTCTCCTGGCAGAAAGTCCTGGGTGGAGAGGCGGCCCACGGCATGCTCATCCTTTCGCCCCGTGCCCTCGCCCGCCTGGAGAGCTACACGCCGCCCTGGCCCATGCCCAAAGTCTTCCGCCTGACCAAGGGCGGAAAAATCCTGATGGAGGTTTTCGAGGGCTCGCCGATCAACACCCCCTCCATGCTGGCCAATGAGGATTATCTGGCCGCCCTGAAGTGGGCTGAGTCGGTCGGCGGGCTTCCAGGGCTCATCCGGCGCAGCAACGCCAATCTCGCCGTCTTTGAGGATTTCGTCCAGAAGCATGACTGGATTGCCTTTCTAGCCGAGAACAAAGACATCCGTTCCAACACCTCTGTCTGCTTCAAGGTCAGTCTCCCCGAGGATAAGGTCAAGGAAATGGTCAAGCTCCTGGCCAAAGAAAGTGTGGCCTACGACTACGCTTCCTACCGCGAGGCTCCCCCAGGCTTAAGGTTCTGGTGCGGCGCCACCGTGGAGAAGTCCGACCTGCAGATCCTGACCCAGTGGCTGGAATGGGCTTATGAGCAGGTGAAATAAAGGACCCTTTCGCTTTAAAAAACAAACGTATAAGAATACTTGATCATGACGGCCCGGCCGCTGTAGTAAGGCCGATAAGGAATATCCCGACCCCGATTGGTGTTGAGTCCTTCGTTGAAGACCAGGTAGAGGTCGTTGCCTTCCCGGGGGTTGAAGCGCAGCCTTACGTTGGCGGTCACCTGGTCCATGGCGCTGTCATATTGGATGAAGGCCGAGGCTGAAAATTTCGTGCTCAGCGTTGCCAGCAGTCGGACCTGAGCGATTTGAGCTGTCAGGATCTGGCGCCGGATGTTAAAATCCACACGGTTGAACTCGTAATAGCCGCTCAGAGTGAAATCCGAAGAAATGCCCCAGATGGGCCTGATCCCGACGGTCGCCCGCCAGCCGTCGTAGAAGGAGCCGGCATCGATTGTTATCATGGCGCTCAAAAGATTGCCGAAGGGTGTTTGGACATATCCCTTGAGCCCGGAGAATGAATAATTTCCGGGAGGCACAAAAACTTTGTCAAAAAAGGAAATCTCTTCCCGGACGCTTTCGCGGCAAATTTTGAAGGCCAGCTCACCGTTCCAGCCAACTTTGGTCAGGAATCCCCAGCCAGGGCCGACCTCGGCCGATTCCAGGGAATGGTCCTCATTGCGGAAATACACATAGCCGTCGGTAAAAAAATAATGTTGGCTCAGGAACGATTTTTCACCGGGCAGCCAGCCGTACAGAACACGGTTGCCAAACCGGCTGAAATCTTCGCGCATCTCAAAACCCATTCCCGGGTCATAATCCCTGCCGGAGCGGGAGAAGCCGAGGTTGAAGCCCAAGCCTCTCCTGGTCCGCCTCTCCCAGCCGAGTCTGAATCGGGCCGGGTCGAGTGAGCCGGGGTTGTTATCTTTGCCGGTTTCAAAAGACTGGGCCCAATTCAAGAGGAAATAATCATCTCCATGAAGCCGGAATGTTCCGTCAAGGCCATAGACCGTGTTGTAGGAGCCGTCCGTGCCGAGCCGGGTCGTGAGCATTCCCCCAACGTAGGAATAGGGGTTGAAAACCCTCCGCCGGGCCCGGAATACGCCAAAATTCTCCGAGGGCAGGCTTTCCTCATGAAGAGGCGCGGTCTGCATATCCAGAAAGCCCAGGTCCCAGGGGCCGAGTCGCCCCACCAGCCGTGCCCCGCCGTAGATATGGACGGATTGCTCTTCGGCGATCCCGATTCTCCGGCTGTAAAAAAGCTGGTTGTACTCGCCGAAGCTGAAATCAAATATCCCGGCCCGCTCCAGGAAGAAGAGCCTCTTCTCGGGGAAAAAGAGGGAAAAGCGGCTGAGGTTGACCTGATAGTCATCCGCCTCGACCTGGGCGAAATCCGTGTTCACGGTCAGGTCGAGGGTGAGGTTGCTGGTCAGGCCATACTTGACGTCCAGGCCCGCCTCGTAGGTGGGCTTATCCGTGTGGATGTAAGCCGTTTCCTCATCATTCAGGTCATTGGACTGTCCATAGCCCCCAAGGCCGTAGGGCGTGATATAGAGCGGCCGGCGGCTGTGCACGCCTTCCAGGATAATTTCGTGGGCTTGGGAAGGCTTCCACATGCCCATCATGCCAAGCTTTGGGTCGACGGCCGGGAACACGTCGCCCTCCGCCTTGCGGGGAAGCCAGCGAAAAGCGATCAGGCCCATGATGACACGGCCTTCCCGGTCCTGGAAACGCAAGCTGGAAAAAGGAATTCGCATCTCGACGAACCAGCCTTGATCGTTGCTGACCACCGCAACATCCCAGAACGTATTCCAGCTCGGGTTGATGGGCATGTCGTTGATCGTTCTCTGCTCGGCGTCGCTGGCCACCGTGCCGTCCCAGCGAAGGCCGGACGGCGTGGTGCAAAAGCCCAGAGCGTTCTCTTTATCGTTGAAGGTATCGATAATGACGCCGAACCATTCCGTATTCGACTCGAAATAGTCGCGCTTTTTCGAGGGCGCCTGAATCTTGGCCGGCTCCCGGTCGTAGAGCCGGGCGGCCACATAGAGATGGACGTCCTCAAGCCGTCGAGGCTGACGGGTCCCGAAATTCTTTGGATGACAAAAGGCTCTTTGGCCTGAGGGGAGAATGTCGTTTCTCGGGAAAGCCCTTGGCCGGCCATCAACAAGGACGCGGCCAGCCAAAGCAATGTCAATTTTCTAAATTTCAAGGCTAGCCCTCTCAGGAATTGTCGTATCGTTTTTCGCTCCGAGCATAAGACTCCCTGCATCGCTCGAAATCTATTCTACAAACCGTTTGGCAATCATAGCCTCGTCTCAGCGGCGCTGTCAAGAAACGCCTTGGGGCTGGGGCAAAATCATTATCTGAGCGAATCACTCCCTGCCAACCCGGCAGGAACGTTTCAGTCAAGCCAATCCATGCCGGGTCATGATCGCCGCGCGCCCTGAAAGAGGAGAAAAATTTAGTCTGATTCACCCGATGAAATAGCCGCGTCGCCTCGCTCCTGGCGAAAGCACACATCCCTCTGCTTGGACAAATGAAATTGACAAAACCCTTCTGCTCAAGAAGAATGAAGGGGAGGTGGACGATGAAATCGTGGCATAAGTTCTTGGCATTCAT
>JAPKZH010000056.1 GCA_026393905.1 Candidatus Aminicenantota bacterium | reverse complement strand
ATCCGTGCCGCCCGGGCTTGTGGAGTGCGCCCTCGGCACGCCCCGTTCGAGCTTGAACGGCCACTTCGTGCTCAATTTGGCCAGGGGAGCGGTGATCTTCTGGAAATCCGCATACCAGGTTTCGGGGACGGACGCTCCGGTGATGGCGCTCGGGCTGCCGTCCCGATTGATCATCATCATGATCTTGGGATGGATTTCGGGGCGGTTCTTCAGCCACGCCTGCGAGCCGACCAGACCGATCTCTTCGGCCGCGAAGAGGATGACGATGATGGAGCGCTTCGGCTGCCCGCCGGCGGCTTTGATGAGTCGGATCGCTTCCATACCGGGGGCAAAACCCGACCCATCATCGACGGCGCCGGTCGCGGCGCTGAAGCAGTCGAAATGGCCGCCGATGACGATGAACTCGTCGGGAAATGTTGTCCCGCGGAGCGTCGCGACGACGTTATGGTATTTGATCGGGCCCATCCTGAACCAGTTCCGGATGTCGAACTCGAGCTCGACCGGCTCGCCTTTTTCGACCAAACCCTTGATTTCGTTGTACTGGTTTTCGGCCAGCTTAATGTCGGGCAGGACGGGCAGCTTGTCCCAGGACTCGACATAACCATCCAGCATCCTGAATGGCTCCGTTTTTGACAACTGAATCGTGCCGAGAGCGCCGGCATCGATGAGCAAGGCAGTGAGCGGAGGGATCAGTTTTGCGTCGGCGTACTCCGGAGTGCCACGGCGACCATCGCGGGCAAAACCGGTGCTTTCACCCGGGATCAGGACCCACGCGCCCTTGAAGGCGCTCTTGTTGGCATTGACTTCCGCGATCGCCGCTTCGACGGCGGCGCGCTTTTTCTCGACATTTTCCGGAGTGGCATTGCGGCCCGGGATCGAGAAAGGATCTGACTTCAGGATGACGACCGGTCCCCGCTGCACACCCTTGGTCCCCGCCGTGTAGCTGGGCGTCCCGAAAAAGAGCGCTTTTTCGGTCGGCTTGATCATCTTGCCGAACCATGGGCCGCGGTTGAAGCCGACCGGCACCTCTCCGGCCTCGTCGAGCTCGGCGTCGAGGCCCCACTGCTTGAATTGCCAGATCGCCCAGGCGGCCGCGTCGTTGTAAGCGTTTGTGCCCGTCTCTCGACCGCCGAATCGATTGCTGGCATAGTCGTTCCACTGCATGACCTGATTATCACTCGTGCCGAGTTCGATGATTTTCTTGACGACCGGGTCGTCCTGCGTCCGGGCCGGCGTCTGGAAGCTGACGACGGTCGCGGCCAGCACAATCAAGCCGACAAGGAACAAAAGCGCGCGTTTTCTCATCTGTCCTCCGATTCCATGAAGAGTATTAGAGAGCGGAATCATATTCCCGGCCGCGAATCCTTGTCAAGAAAGCGACGGAAAAAGCCTGGACGCGATCCGGGACTTCGTCGCGGGATAAGCTTATTGATAAAAAATAGATGCCGAGGGCCGGACTCGAACCGGCACGGAGCTTGCGCCCCGAGGGATTTTAAGTCCCTTGCGTCTACCAATTCCGCCACCCCGGCGCCTTTTCTCTGAAAACGGCCGTAAAAAAAATCAATCCAAAAATTCTTTCGCGATCTCCTTGACTGCCGCCTCTAGCGGCCCTAAATCTTCTCGAACGGTATGCCAGACAATATCGACATCAGCACCGAAATATTCATGGATGAGCTTATTTCGCATCGCTGCAATATCTTCCCAGGGGATCTTCTCATAATGCTTCTTGACCGTTGATGGGATTTGTTTACCGGCTTCTCCGATGACTTCAAGACATCGGATCACTGCATAAACGGTCTTCTTATCCTTTTTAAATTCTTCAAATGTCAGACTCTTTGTAAACTCTCCAATATCGGCAATCATCTCAAGGATGTCGTTGAGATAATCTCTGAGTTCAATAACTCTTCGTCTTTTAGACATAGATGACTTCTGCAAGGATACGCTGTCCGATAAACGGCTTAAGAGCATTCTTAGTAACCAGATCCACCTTAGCCCCCAGCAATTCGGACAGATAGCGCTCTAGCCTGATAAATTTGAAGAATCCCATCGGTTTCTCTAGTTCAACGAGAATATCGATATCGCTATTTTTTCTAGGCTCGTTTCTTACATATGAGCCGAATATTCCAATTTCCCTGACTCCATATTTATCCGATAAATCCTGCTTATGTGACAACAAGGTTCTTTTTATCTTTTGAATCGACTTTGTTGTTTTAGCTTTCATGATTGACCTCTTTTTTAATTTTATCACTGCGTCAGTTGATTCTTCAAGGTTATTTTCCTCATTGCCCTGACGCCCACATCCGTAACAAGCCTATTCAGTTTCGTACCCTAACGCCCGATATCCCTGTAATCGCCGCTTATACATCCGTTCAAGCATGGGCACTTGATGATCGACATAATCATATATCCGAACTTCCTTCTTGCTGCAATGCAATCGGTGGAGTCGTCCTGCATAATTTGTGAATATTCACGGGGAACTTTAAGGAACTTATCGGAACTTACAAGTACCAAAACAAATCCAAAAATAATTGATAAAGAAGGGATATCGCAGATCCTAAAGGAAATGCTCTAATCCTCATATTCAGATTTTAAGTCCCTTGCGTCTACCAATTCCGCCACCCCGGCAGGACGTGAAGCCGTAGATATTCGCCATGTTATTTTATCATCTCTGATGTTAGACTTCCAATCATCAATACCCGTATGATTCGCGTGGGCATTTCCGTATGTTGAATATCCGGCGGAGGATCTATTACAATATGGACATCGGCGAGAAGTGCCTCGTGTCATCAGGGAATAAGAGGTGTCGGATGAAACCAATGGAATTGCTAAGACAGCCCTGGCTTATTGTGATGGCCATCATGTTGCTCTGGCCGGGCGCATCACGCTCGGAAACGAAATCTCAAGGTCCAAAAAGCTCAACGATCAGGGTCCTGATCGTAACCGGAGGTCACGATTTTGAGCGGGCTCCATTTTTTAGAATGTGGACCGATTTGGGGGACATCGACAACCGGGAAGCTGTCCAACCCGGAGCCCTCAGCCTGTTCGGGCCCGAACTAAAAAAAAGGTTCGATGCCATCGTGTTTTACGACATGGTCGAGACCATCTCGGAGGAGCAGAAGGCCGCCTTCGTCAACCTCCTGAAGCAGGGAGTCGGGATTTTGTTCCTGCACCATTCCTTAGCTTCGTATCAAAATTGGGATGAATATGAAAAAATCCTCGGCGGCAAATATTATCTCGCGGCAGGAACAAAAGACGGAAAATCCCACGAGGCTTCGACCTACCAGCACGATGTCGAGGTTCCCGTCCATGTCGTGGATCCGAACCACCCGGTCACGAGGGGCGTTTCGGATTTTATTTTGCACGACGAAGTCTATGGAAAATACGAAGTACTTCCGGACATGCATCCGCTTCTTCGAACCAGCCATCCCTTAAGCTCGAAAACCATTGCCTGGTGGCACCCCTACGGGAAATCGCGGATCGTGTTTATCCAGCTTGGGCATGATCATTGGGCCTATGAAAATCCTGCTTATCGAAAGCTTGTCAAACAGGCCATCGTTTGGGTGAGCACGGTCTTGCTGTTGGCCCTCAATATTTTCCTGATCATGACCAACTATTACATCGTCAAATCCATCCGGGACGCCTGGATAGTTTCCTTTTCCAAAAAAGGTCCCTACATCAAAAGCCTTCTAGGCGCCGCGATCGCCATCGTCCTGATTTTCGTGGTGAAAGCCTTCAGCCGCCTGGCTTCCAAGGTCCCCCGGCAGATCCTGATCACCGAAGTGACGCTCTTTTTCATCCTCAGCCTGGCCGTCTTTTATGTCCTCAACCTCTTGAATGTCCCCTTGTTGGCCGTTTTCTTTTTCATCTGGGCAGGCATCGCCAGCCTGTTGCTCCCGGCGCAGCTCTGGGGCTTCGCCAACGATATCTACACCGAGGACGTGGGGAAACGGGTCTTCCCCTTTATCGCGTTCGGCGCCGCGTTCGGATCCGTCTGGGGGAGCACGATTACCGGCTGGCTCATCCCCTTCTTGGGCCGATTCAACATGATGCTGGTTGGAGCCGGGAACCTCGGCATCAGCGTCGGATTGATCTGGATCGTGCATAAACGGGAGATCCGGCGGCTCGAACGAAAGCCGAGCGGCACCGGGCCTCCCGGAGAGACCGCCAAACACGTCACGGAGCAACCTCTGAAGACGGGCGGCGGATTTCAGTTGGTGTTCAAGAGTCGCTACCTGCTCTACATTGCGGTGCTGATCATCATGTTGAATTGGGTCAACACCAACGGACAATGGATGCTGGACAACGTCTTCAAGGGAGCGGCCGCTGAGGCCATCAAAGCCGGAACCACCGGAGGAGTGGACGAAGGCAATTATCTGACCATGCTCTACGCGAATTTCTTCAGAAATGTCAACTGGGTCGTCCTCCTCATTCAACTCTTCCTGGTGTCCAGAATCTTCAAATGGCTCGGCGTGCGTGGAGCGATCTTCCTCTTTCCCCTCCTTTCGCTCGGCGGGTATGCCCTGGCTTCGTTCGGGGCGACCCTCCTC